>CAZSSZ010000021.1:0-14150 GCA_964609755.1 uncultured Flavobacteriaceae bacterium
AGTACTGCGATGATGCACACCGTGAGAAAATCATGACCGAGCTTACATCGTATTGTGATATTGTACTTGGAAACGAAGAAGATGCAGAAATGCACTTTGGCATCAAGCCTGAAGGCTTAACCGTACAAACCCAAGGTCATGATGTAAAAGCAGAAGCCTTTTTGTCTGTGTGTAAGCAAATGATGGAGAAATTTCCAAAAGCTAAAAAAGTGATTACCACCCTTAGAGGTTCGATTTCGGCTTCGCACAACACATGGGCTGGCGTATTGTATGACGGCAAAAAAATGTATGAAACGGTACAATATCAAATTACAGATATTGTAGATCGTGTAGGTGGTGGAGACTCGTTTATGGGCGGACTTATTTATGGACTATTAAAATATCCAGACAACGACCAACATGCGCTAGACTTTGCGGTAGCGGCGTCATGCCTTAAGCATACAATAAAAGGGGATGCCAACCTAGTAACGGTTTCAGAAGTAGAAAAACTCATGGGTGGCGACGCATCAGGTCGTGTAGCTCGATAATATAAAAGAGATGGCACAGTTTACAAGAATTGAAGTAGCGCAGGTGATGAAAGAAAGTGGTATGGTACCGCTTTTCTTTCACAGCGATGTAGAGGTAGCAAAAAAGGTACTCAAAGCCTGTTATGACGGCGGTGCACGCCTAATGGAATTTACTAACCGCGGTGATTTTGCTTTGGAGGTATTTACAGCACTTACTAAGTATGCGGTAAAAGAACTTCCGGGGATGATTATGGGCGTGGGTTCGGTTACCGATGCAGCAGCAGCGTCTGCTTATATGCTCAATGGGGCAAACTTTGTGGTAACCCCTGTACTTAGAGAAGACATTGCTATGGTGTGTAACCGTAGAAAAGTATTGTGGTCTCCTGGTTGTGGCTCACTCACCGAGATTGCAAAAGCGGAAGAGCTCGGTTGTGAAATCGTAAAATTATTTCCTGGAAGTACCTATGGACCTGGTTTTGTAAAGGGTGTTTTGGCTCCTCAACCATGGACAAGTATCATGCCTACTGGCGGGGTTAGCCCAACAGAGGAAAACCTCAAAGGATGGTTTGATGCAGGCGTAACTTGCGTTGGAATGGGCTCTCAACTTATGGCTAAGCATGCCGACGGTTCATTTGACTATGGAAAAATTGAAGCCCAAACAAGAGAAGCATTAGCTATTATTGCTTCTTGCAGAGGGTAGTTTTAATTTTTTAACGCACTTTTTTTTGAGTGCAATCCTATCGAAATGACTCCAAAAAAGACACTTGGCGAATTCATTATTGAAAATCAAAGTCAATTTGAATATTCAACAGGTGAACTATCGCGTCTGCTCAATGCAATTCGATTAGCTGCTAAGGCAGTAAATCACGAAGTAAACAAAGCGGGTTTAGTTGATATTATTGGTGCAACAGATCAAGTAAATCACTCAAACGAGGAGCAGCAAAAGCTAGATGTTTTTGCCAATACGGTTTTTAAAAGGGCCTTAATCAATCGAGATATCGTTTGTGGTTTTGCTTCTGAGGAGGAAGACGATTTTGTTACCATCTCAAGCAAAAATGGGAATACACAAAACAATTATGTTGTCCTTGTAGATCCACTTGATGGATCTTCAAATATTGACACTAATGTTTCTGTAGGCACCATCTTTTCGATTTACAGAAAAATTACAGCAAAAGACACTCCGGCAGCTACTGCAGACTTTCTCCAAAAAGGAAATAAACAAGTAGCTGCCGGATATATTCTTTACGGAACTTCAACCATGTTGGTATACACCACAGGACATGGAGTAAATGGGTTTACTTTGAATCCTGCTTTGGGAACGTTTTATTTGTCCCATCCAAATATGAAATTCCCTGCGACTGGAAATATTTATTCTATCAACGAGGGAAATTATGTGCATTTCCCCGAGGGTGTAAAACAGTATCTCAAGTATTGTCAAGAAGACAATGGCGATAGACCCTACACCTCACGCTACATAGGCTCATTGGTATCTGATTTTCATCGAAATCTTATCAAAGGAGGCGTGTATTTGTATCCTTCCACATTGCATTATCCAAAAGGAAAATTACGATTATTATATGAGTGTAATCCCATGGCGTTTTTGGCAGAACAAGCCGGTGGTGCCGCCTCTAATGGGGCACAAAGAATTTTAGATATTGCACCTAATGAACTGCACGAACGCACCCCTTTTTATTGTGGCAACAAAGAAATGGTAGTGGATATTAATCGTTTTTTAGCTAAGGCTTAATCCGATAAATCCCTTCAAATTCCACAGCAATATGAATATAGCCGTAGGGTCCAATAATCACATCGCGAACACGCCCAATGCCGTCGGCAATTTTTTCTCTGGCTACTACTTTATTATTGCGAATGGTGAGACGCTCCAAATAGGTTTTTTTAAGTGACCCAACCAACAAATCGCCCTCCCAATCGGGATATTTATTTCCGGTTACAAAAGCCATACCTGAGGCAGCAATAGAGGGTACCCAATAATAGAACGGTTGTTCCATCCCTGGTAGTGCGGTATTTTCTGTAATTGTAGTGCCAGAGTAATTTTTACCGTAGGTGATTTTAGGCCAACCGTAGTTTTTTCCAGCTTCGATAATGTTTATTTCATCACCGCCTCTTGGTCCGTGCTCGTGTTCCCAAAGGGCTCCGGTTTTGGGGTGAAGGGTTAGCCCTTGTGGATTGCGATGCCCATAGGAGTAAATCGCTTCTTTTGCGCCGTCAATCCCAACAAAAGGATTGTCTTTGGGAATGCTACCATCATCGTTTAGGCGGTAAATTTTACCATTATCTCTTGTAATGTCTTGCGGGTTTTCATCTCGGTTTCCCCTGTCGCCAACAGAAAAGTACAAATAGCCTTTTTTGTCAAATACAATACGTGATCCAAAATGCTGCCCTTTTTTGGTGTCGGGTTCGGCTTTGTATAGCAGTTTTACGTCTTTAAGCGCATTCCCCAAAAGCGTAGCCGAATAGATTCCGGTATTTCCACCAGAGGCATCGTTGTTTGGCGTAGCCATGGCAAAATAGATACGGTTGTTTTGTTCAAAATTGGGGTGCAACGCCAATCCCATCAATCCGCCTTGCCCGCGTACATAGGTTTTGGGTAGCCCCGAAATTTCGTTCTTTTTGCCGTATTGAAAACGAATGAGCTTCCCTTCTTTTTCGGTGTATAACAAACTGCCATTGGGTAAAAAAACCATGCCCCATGGAATTTCCACATCGGGCACCACGAGTTCTTTGGTATACGAAACGGCAGTGGGCGTTTTAATAGGCGGTGTATTCTCTACTTGTGCACAAGAAAGTTGAAACGTTAGCACGGCAACAAGTAAAATCGAGCTTCTATTTTTCATGGCAAATTTGCTTAAATTGACCACTAATATAGCCAAAATCACAGGGAAACTACAACACGAAAATAGGCTTGCCTTTCGGCGGCAGGCTCATAGTAGCGTCCACCAAAAGCATTGATGCGTATGTTGTCAAAATACCGAGCATTTGCCACATTAGTTACCCCAAAAGTGGCACGAACGCCTTTCCAATGGTGCTGAAAAGACACATCGCTTGTCCAAAATGAGGGTACACGAATAGCGTTTTCGTTGTCTGCAAATCGCTCACCAACATAGCGAAGATTTAAGGTAAAAACTCCCTTTTTTAAGCGGTGTTGAATGCCGCTGCTAAATTGATTTTGCGGCACGTTTGGCAAATTTTTTTTGGTGTTGGTTGTATAGCTTCCACGACTCATAGCCATGGTTACAGCCGTTTGAGGTGTTAGGGCTAAGCGGTTTTCCAGTTCTATGCCTTTGCGTAGCGTTTGCCCCACATTTGCATAAAACGTTTGCCCAGGAAAGGCCGCTGTTTCATAGGGGACAATTTCATTGTAAGTGGTGGTGTTAAAAAGGGTTAGCCCTAAGTGCACTATTTTTTTGTCAAAACGAAATCCAATCTCAACCGCTTCCGATTGTTGTGGTTTCAAGGCTGTATTAAGACCCGTTTCGCCAGTTGGATTTGCAGATAGTTCAGTTAGCGAGGGGGTTTCAAATCCGGTGCCCCAGCGCAGATAACCACTAAAAAATCTTGAAAACTCCCGATGAACGGCAACGTTGGGTGAAAGCGCTGAAAGTACTCTTTTATCCGAAGTTGCCCCCACAAAGTCGTTTAGTGAAATTTGATGAATATCAGTACGAAGTCCCCCACGAACATGCCAAGCACCAATTTGCTTTTCAAGGATACCAAAGCTGCCAAGGCTGTAAAAATATTCGTTTTGGTGTAGCGTTTGCGCTCCTTTTGAACCTGCGTTGTTTTTAAAACGCTTTCGTGCATCTAGTTGCGCGGAACTCTCTATGCCGTAGTGCCATTTCCAGTTGTTTTTACTGCCCTCCCGTTGCGCACCAAATCCAAAATAATGCCGTCCCAAATCGACTTGCCCACCATAAGTAAAAGGCAAACGCGCCTCTAATTGCCGATGCGTATAAAACGCATAGGAAGCCCAATTGCCAGTTTTCCACCGCACCGAAAGGGAGTATTGCATGACCTTTTCACCTGCACTATAATCGATGTTGGCTTGTCGCGCTTGTCTTCTGTTTTGCGTTACCTCAGCTAGCGTAAGTCCGCCTGCATCTTGCGCATTGGGACTATTAAAAAAGGCGTAGTCTAGCGTAAGGCTTTTTTTGTTCCCCAACGTCACAGCGTTGGATAACGACACCAAGGTATTTTCGTAGGCACTCCACATTCGGTAACCCCGTTGGGTTTTGTGTTCTACTATAGCCCGAAAACGGTTCTTTGCACTTACATCACTGACTGTTGCCGCTACAGCTCTTGAAGCAAAATCGGCAAAAGTTAAACTCAATTTTTTTTGGGTAGTAATGGGTTTGCTTTCTAATGATACGACACCACCTGACGCATTGCCGTACAGTCCTCCGGAAAGCCCTCGTAACACTTCTATGGTGCCTAATTGCGACAGCGGAATATGATCCAATTGGGTTTGTCCGTCTGGGGTGGTGATGGGAATCCCGTCCAATAGTATTTTAATGCCACGAATACCAAAAGCGGCACGCGCGCCAAACCCACGAATGGAAATACGGGTGTCTTGAGTAAAGTTTTGTTGGCTGCTCACAAAAAGGCTTGGCACGTTGTGTAAGCGTTCTCCAATATCTTGTTGGAGTAAAAGCTGTAAACTGTCTAAAACTAGGGTAGAGCTTAGCGGCTGGATGGGGCTATTGATACGTTGTGCACGAAGTACCACTTCGTCTAATTGCTGTACTTGGCTTTGGGCAAGTGTGCTACCAAAGCATAAAACCATCAAAATTTTTGTTGTCTGAGAAAACCTCATATACGTAAATCACTGCAAGTATAGCATATATTACGATAAGTTATGATGTTGTGTTTATGCTACTATAAGACCCCCCTGGCGCGCGTCTGTGACGCGTGACCAACCTTGTTTAAAATAGGTACGCAGGCGCACCAGAGGGTTTAAGTTTAAGTTGAAATGTTTGATTTGATTTGTATGTGTTTATTTTTTTATCTTTTTTAAAGTAAAATTTGTGTCTTCTTTTTGAAAAATCTTGTAGCCATCATCACTTTTGTATAAATGGTCTAAGTATTTGTTACGGTAGGGGGAGGCCCATTTTACACCTTCCTTTTTTGAAATAAATCCTATAAAAACATACTGGTCATAGCTTGTTGCGTTTACTGGGAACGTGCTAAAATTGTAACCCTTTATATTATCCAAGCTTACATATGGGCCAGCGATTAAAACTTCATCCCATTCAAAAAAAGAAATAGTATCTAGTCTTATTTCATTATAATCTTTTAGTCCATTAATATTTTGTTCCAATTCATTAAGCCTATTGATAGTACATGAACTGAACAGTAGAATAAAGAAAAACACCCCTCTAAACTTATTTGCTATTGACATTCTTGTAAGATTTTGATTTGTCCTCTGTTAAAAGCATCTATAAACGAATTAAAAAACTGCTTTTCATTAATATAAGAAACAGTGCTGCCGTAATGATATCCCCTTGCTAGCGCAAGGCTCTGTCTTGTGCTATTTTTTTAATAGTTTCTTGGCACGAGAGTGGACCCTCGCGCCAGCGGGGGGAAGCTCATTTAGTTATGTTTTAAAACAGGTACACGTTGCAAACCTGTCTGCTGACAAGGCAGATGCGCACCAAAGGGTAGCTTATTTGTTTACGAGATTTCAAATGTTTTACTGTGTTTAACTATCCATTTTTCATTGATTTTTTCAAGAAGAAAATACGCGCTCCAGCCATTTAACTTCCCAAAAGAAATTCCCATGTAAACTACAGCTTTGGTTAAGTCATTACTAAATTTAACATCAGAAAAAGAAACTATACAATCAAAAGTTTTCCATAACTCAGAGTTGTTTGTTAAGCTTTTATTATTAGGACATTCAATAAAAACATTGCCTCTAGTAGCTTTGATTTTTCGTATTACTAAAGGAGAGGGTAATTTATCGTTCAGGAATTTGTTAAATATTAAACTGTATTCTTTCGGAACAATTGTATCATTTCTAGGGATATCATTGCTGTTTACATTTCTAAGTTCAGTATTTATAGCTACGATTTGCTTTTGGTTTTTCCAACTGTCAGATTGAATTATTTTTATAATTGAGTCTCTTTCTAATGCTGCTGTATCTATAATGCCTTGAGGTGGAGGCGGTGGTGGAACCAAAATTGGAACTGTATGCTTGTCAATTAGAAGAGATAATATGTCGTATTTATCCTTACCTTCTAAATTAACTTTTGAGCTACAAGAAGCAAAGAAGCTAACTTGAAAAATAAGTAGGATTAAACAATTAAATTTATTTACACTTAGCATTGGTAGTTGAATTTATGTGTGCTTTTCTTTGTTGAAATTGCTTTTTTTCTTTTTCTGTCAATTGACTCTTGAAAGAGTAAGTTCTTTCAAGCCCCTCCCATGCAAACCAATAGTAGTGTTCTATGGCAAACCGATTTCCATCAAGTTGTCTAATAGCTTCAGCTATAGGTTTTATGTATTTTTCCGCCATATATTCCCCCCCTTGCTAGCGCAAGGCTCTGTCTTGTGCTATTTTTTTAATAGTTTCTTGGCACGAGAGTGAACCCTCGCGCTAGCGGGGGGGCTCTGTCTTGTGCCTTTTTAAACATATTTACTTTGGCACGAGAGTTGACCCTCGCGCCAGCGGGGGATTAATATGAAGTGTTCTCAAAATGAAAATACCTTATTTTGTAGTACATGAATCCTATGGTAAGTATAGCATCATCATAAAAAACTGTAATATATTCTTTTGGCATAGTGAACTTGATTCCCAAGTTAAGCTTGTAATATGTTTCTTTCCAAGAATCCCCAATTTTAAATACTCGATTACCAATTGAAATCTGAAACTTAGGGTCGTTGATACTAAAACCACTAACCCATTCCCCCTCGTTAACGGTGATCATACTAAAATTAGGTGAATCGTAATCACCAATTGTTATCCAGTTTTGAGTATCATCTGTTTGAGGGTCATCGGGTGTAATTTGTTTAAAGGAAAGCCCCTTTACTCCCAAAGCGTCTTCATAGGGTTTGATGCTGTTACTCAGTTCTTTGGTGTGCGAATATGTTTTGACTACATAGTTGTTGATTTTCATGACTTCATCTCCGTAATCTTGTGCGATTACTGATGTCATACATAATAGGAGAAGGATGAATTTAAATAGTTTCATTGTTGTTATTTTAATTGTTATCGCATGGGTCGTTATCATTACCGTTGTCATCATAGTTAGCCATAATGTCATTACCTACATCTATGGCACCATTCGGACCATATTTTGCAAAATGCAAATGCGGCCCTCCGTTGGCATTAGTTTGTGCATTTCCTGTTTTACCTATATAGCCAATGAGTTGCCCTTTGGTTACCACATCGCCCGCACTTACCAATATAGTTCCTTGCTGTAAATGTTCGTAATTGTGAGAATAATAATTGCCGTTTTCTGTCCAGCCTATTTTAATTTTATTCCCACCAGCATTAATAGGTAAAGGGGGATTTTGAGTATTTCGCCAATTTTTATATTTCTGGTAATCAAAAATTCCTTTGATATTGTTCCACTGGGTAACATCGTTTGGATGATTATCTATAAGCGCGTCTACTGTGCCCGAATGCACAGCATAAACGGGTGTACCAATGGCTCCCATAATATCATATCCTTCATGAAATTTATGATAGTTGTCACCAGAAACAGGGTTAATGGCTTTTAATTTTCGTCTTGTCCATCCAAAACCACCACCGTTTTTATTGTTTGGATTTGCTAATCCTGCGGGTGTGTTCTGAAGACTATTCATACGCTTTAATGGATTTCCTTTTTCACAATCCGCACAGGGCTTATCAGGGTCATATATTTCATTTTGTGGTAGATTGCCATCACAGTCTTTATATTCTATATGATAATAGGTCGATGTTCCAGTAGTCCCGTTAGAATTCTTATAGGGTCTTGTTTGGGGGGGTACCCCTTGCTAGCGCAAGGCTCTGTCTTGTGCTATTTTTTTAATAGTTTCTTGGCACGAGAGTGGACCCTCGCGCCAGCGGGGGTTGCTTTCATGGGTGGAATTTAAAAGAAGAAAGAAAAACCAGCATTTAGTCCAAAGGCATTTTGTCTGCCTCTGACGTCTTCATTAATTTTAGAAGAAATGCCGCCATATCCCAATTCTAGGTCAATACTTATTCTATCAGTTAGAAAAACTCCTGCCCCTGCACCTATGCTGTAACAAAATAGTGTAGAAGTTGATTCACGGTTATATTGGGGAGATGATGCGATATAGTTGTCTTTATAACTACCAATGCCCCCACTTACATGCACAAGGGGTCTAACTTTTTTGGTGCCAAAATAATAGCGTACAAATGGTGAAAAAGCGATAGTTGATTCCCTTAACTCGTTATTGTAATCGTAATTTTTGGTATTGGAAAACGATACACTTAGTTCAGCTCCCAAGGCAAGATTGTCTTTAATAAAATATCCTGCATGGGGAGTAAGTGAAAAATGCGTAATCCGTTCGCTTAATGTAGTTACTTTATCTCGGACACGAGAATGTTCTATAACACCAGCATTAAGTAATGTACTAGCGCCAACAAGGAACTTTCCTTTTTCCGTTTGGGCAAAGGCGTTTAGGCTCATACAACATAGCGCAATGGGTATCAGCAGGTGTAAGGTTCTTTTCATGGTTTTTGGTTTTTAGTGTATTAATATTAATTGTTTAAAGTATTTTCATTTGATTTGCCCCCTCCTGGCGCGCGCCTGTCTTGCCGCTAGGCAGGTCTGTGACGCGTGACCAACCTTGTTTAAAATAGGTACGCAGGCGCACCAGAGGGAGACAGATACTGATAAAAGGCTAAAAATCATACACAGAAATCTTTTCTATTTTAAAATAATCCCATTCAAAAACAATAAATTTGTCTATGTCTGAAAGGGTTATTGTTATGCCATTTTGATATGAACGATTTTTATAGCTATCAGGAAAGAGTTCTTTCAAAGCAGAAATATTACTTCCAATTTTTATTTTTGAATTTATAAATGTGTATCTGTCTCCTGTTATTTCAAAAGAATTTATTTTTCCTTTGCTAACGTAAAAAGTAATTTTATTGTAAGTGTATTTATACCCTTTAATGTTATCCATTTCGAAAAAGAAAATTTCTTTTGAAGATGGTTTTCCAAAATGACTTAACAAAAAAGACTCACTTTTCCCCAGATATGTTCTGCCATTTATTTTAAGGGATGACGAATGAATAGAATCGTATTGTGATTTACAGGAAAAACTTATAAAGAGGAACGTTGTTAAAAAAAGTAATTTTTTCATAATTATATTATTTACAATTAGATTTTATAGGATTAAAATTTGAGTCAAATTTTGTGTTTATATAATCAAAAGGATCTAAGAGATTCCATTTGCTGTCAAAAACCTGAAAGTGAATGTGGGGTATAATGGCTTTCTGAGCTGCATTTCCAGTATTGCCGCTATATCCTATGACATCACCAACATTAACAGAGTCTCCCTTTTTAACTTGAACCTTATTAAGGTGGTTATATTTTATAAAATAAGTTTTGCCATTAATAATACTTTTCACAATTACATAATTTCCATAGGAGCTTCTTTTGTATTCACCAGGAGCAAAGCTATCTCTAATGTCAGAAATTTTTCCTGAATGACTTGCATAAGTGGGGGTGTCTACTTTTGCTTTGATGTCTAATCCGCTATGTTTCTTTTTGCCGAAAACTCCCTCGCAAAAAGTCTTATCGGTTCTTGTGCATCCGAATGTACCACCCTTTTTTCCTGAAATTCCAGAAGATGCAATTTCTGGATTCGGCACGGGGTCACCAGGGCATGGCTTTTTAATACTACTAAAATCCACAGGCTTTCCTTTTAAAATATCATACAGCTTTTTTAGTTTAGCCAAGTCTTTAAACAACGACCAACCGTATTTTCCGTCATAGTGATGGAAATTAAGAATGTACTTTTTAGCATAATCTGAAAATTCTATGGTCAAGGTGTTGCTGTTTCCACCACCAAAATCAAAAAGGGTGCCAAGGTCATGGTTGCTAAGGCTGCTGGGTACGTTTAGTCCTTTTTCTTTTAGAAAATGGCGTATCGTTGCGCCTTCTACACCCCAGTATTTTTCCACATTGTAAATATATTTTAGCACATCGGCTATGCCTTTGTGACGTAGCTCCTGTAAAAATTTAGTACCGAGACCATAAAAGATTGCCCTAGCGACATCATCGCCAGGTTCCAAGTAGCTGCTTAAATCTATGCTTAAAATAACTTCAGGATTTTTGCGTTCTTGCCAATTATAGTCTCTAAACCTTCTTAATTCAGACCATTTAAAAGGGGAGTTCTTCAATCGGCAACCAACAGCTTCCAAAACTGTTTTTTGGCTATATTCATGGCTTTTTGCATTTGCCAAATACCTAAACACCGCTTTTTTGAGTGGGGTTTTGTTTAGTATGGCTTGTTTAATGCCTTCAAGCTCTGGATTGTTATGAATTGAGTTATTTTCCTGACATTTTAAAGGTGCTCCAGGCACTGGTACTTTAACAGGAATTCTACCCCATCTACCAGCACTTACATAAATAGTAGTGCTTGTTTGGGGGAATTTCATATTGTAAAATGCTACAATTGCTTTAGAGTATTCCAATGATAAATAGGGCATATAATCATAAAAGGTCACATCGTTTTTTATCTGGTTTTTCATATACTCTAACACCTCATTTTCGTTGTAGTTGTTGGCATAATACATATAGTTGGAATATTTATCAGATGGTCGTGCAATTAATGGTTTGTCTTTGTTCTTATAATACACCAGATACGCATTAAACGAACCAAGTTTAAACTCATAATTACTTTGATTATTATAATGGTTTACGTGCTTGTCAGCAATATAGCCATGGTATGGGAGTCTCTTGAAATCTAACCGGTTGTATAATTCCTTTGAAACTAGGAAAGTTCGGGCACTCTTGGCAACTTCAGCATACTCTCTTCTATATACATTTTTAGCAGTTGCATGACTCATGTTTTGTCTTGCCACATTATAGAACGCCGTGTTTTTTTCAATCAAATTTACTTGGTTCTTGTAATCTTCTCTTACAAAAGGACTGATTTTACTGTAATGCCAATCATCATGAGTTTTAACATATTCATTGAAGAAGAATTTTTGGGCACTTTTAAAGTCGGGAAATTGTTTGTTTAAAAGGTTCTCAATTTTCTTTTCAAACAGTTTTTCATATCCTCGTAATAAACGTTGTCTAGCTATTTGTTGCGCCTCATACCACCGATGAAATGCGTAATTTATATCAACCTTGAAATTACAATGACAATCGTTTATGTTCAATTCATTTTCAAGACTTCCTCCGTTTGTGTTTAAACCTGTATTATATCTGCTGAATACACTGGGTTCTCTATAGCGGTCGTAAAACTCTCTTGAATCCAATGTTGGTCGAGAATAACGGCTTACCCTATTGCTATAGCTGCTATAGCTCCTACGGCTAGGGGTATAGCTTCTGCGACTTGTTCTACTGCGGTAGCTGTTTCTAGGGCCACGGTAATAGGTGTTTCTAATAGGTTTATGAACCTTAGGTTTATACCGTTCAAAACGGTCTACATCAAAAGGCCTTTGCAAATAGCGAGACCTGTTATCGTACAATTGTGCCGTGGCAGTCGTCACAGCAAAAAGGGTTATGAGTATAAATAAAAAATTCGGGCGCATATTAGTATTCTTTTAAAATGAGTTTACGGTGTAGTTGGTCTCCGGCAAACAGTTGTATCACATACAATCCGCTTGGCCACCCCGAGGTATCGGTTCTGATAATATGCTCTCCAGCACTGAGGTGTTGCTGTGGGAGTAGCTGATACTCGTCTAGGTTGTTAAAATGGTAAATGTTTACCTGCACGTTTGCTGCTGCTTCCAACTCAAAAAGCACTACCAAGTCGGTAGTAAACTGGTTGGGGTAATTGGTAATAATGTTGTGTGGGTCTTGCTGTACCGCTTCGCGTTCGTGCTGTAACAATCCGTCCCACGGGTCTATAAGCACCAAGCTTATGGGTGGTGCGGGTTCGTTAAAATTGGCAACCCAACCTTCGGTTTCGGCAATCACCACAGGGGTGTCGTTTATTAGTACCTGAGAAAACTGTGCGGTAAACAGGTCAACAAACAATTCCTTTTCCACTTCGTGGTCAGGGAAGGGGTTGGGTAGGCTAATGGAAAAGCCGTCAAAAGCGGCTTGGTCACCAAGCAAAACGGCACCGCCTGTAATCTCTTGTTGTTCCGTAGCAACGGTAAATTCGGTTTCTCCTTCCGTTGTGCGGAAAGCAAAATCCATTGGAATAATTTGCTGTATGCGTTCTTTTGCCCAATCCCAAGCCACCAAGTAGGCTTGTTTGGATGTTGTTATTCCATCGTTATCGGCATATACATACTGTTTTTGTATGGTGCCTTTGGCAAGGTGGTCTAAAATAGGGTTGTTGTGTTCAACTTTGGTAGTGTCTGTAGCTGTATTGGTCAGAAAATCACGCAAATACAAGCTGTTGCTAATCTTATTTTCTTGCAGTGAGGCAAGGGCTTCTTCTTTGTTTTGTGTTTCGCCAAATCCTTCGTATTGGCAAAGGGCCAACCAGTGTTTTGCCATGGGGTAGTGGCTTTTCTTAAACCAACGCACCGCCTTGTTGTAGCTTTGGCGTATGCTACCCAATCCCTTTAGGTAATAGTAGCCTAAAATATAGGCAGCTTCACTGTCGCCAAGTTTATGTGCTTTTTTTAGCCAATCTTCAGAAGCCTCAAGGTTCATGATACAGCCTTCGCCTTCTTTTAGCATAAGGGCTAGTGTTTTGGCTGCGGTAGCATGCCCTTGTAGTGCAGCACGTTCAATACGGTCAAAGGCAGCTTCTTTATCTTGTTCAGATTCGGCGTAAAACCTGCCCAGCATACCCAAAGCATAGTTGGCGTTGGGGGTGTTTTCATCGCAATGGCGTATGCTTTCACGGATTTCGGCAACCATCTCGTGAGAGGCAAAACCAAAATCGCGGAGGTAATCGCTAGCAATTTCAAATTTATAGGGGCAGTTTTCGATTGGGTTTTGGGAATAGGTTGCATAGCTAGCAAGTAGACCCCATAACGTAAGGCATAAAGTTTTTTTCATAATTTGAAGGCTTATAGGATACTAACCTCTCAAATTATGTTGTGTTTTCTATTAAAAAACCTTGAAGTGACTTAAATCACGGATAAAACGCCAGTTTTTTCATGTGAATGACAAAAAAATAGCGTTTAAAATTGCGTAAGAAAAAAGCTACAAGGCGTAAGCCTTATATATATTAAATGTACAAATCAATCAACCCGGGTGGCGTATTTACAAAAAGAGTTTTTGACTTTCTGTCTATGGAAGTAATAATGTCATCCACAATAGGGATAAGCGCCATTTTTCCGTTAATATCCACTTCAAGTGTGGCTTGTGCGGTGTGTTCGTTAACGGCGGTTAGGGTTCCCAATGCACCAAGTGTGGCGTCTGAAATCAAAAACCCAATCACTTCATGGTTATAGAATTTGTTTCCAGAAAGCGGAGGGTGTTCCGATAGTTGCAAAAAGGCTTTCGCTCTAATGATATGATTCGCATCTTCCTCGCA
>CAZSSZ010000022.1:0-768 GCA_964609755.1 uncultured Flavobacteriaceae bacterium
CTATTACAGCCTTATGTTCGTAATAGCTTTTGCATCAGGGCTTTACCTTATGAAATATATGTTCAAAAAGGAACGTATTTCCCTAGAATATCTTGACCCCCTATTGCTTTACATGGTTGCCGGAACGCTCATAGGTGCACGTCTTGGCGAAGTATTTTTCTACAATTGGGACTATTTCCAAAACAACCTTCTCGAAATTATTTTACCTATCAAAATCACCGAGGCTGGTTGGAAGTTTGTTGGATTCAGAGGATTAGCAAGTCACGGTGCGGTAGTGGGTATTTTATCTGCTCTTTACTTGTATACTAAAAAATATAAATATGCCTCATTATTATGGCTACTAGATCGAATTGCCATAACGGTTGCTTTCGGGGGGATGTTTATTCGTATAGGAAACTTTTTTAACTCCGAAATTGTAGGGAAATACACCGGAAGTAGCTTTGGTGTTGTGTTCCAAAACAACGGAGATACACTCCCCAGACATCCCGTCCAATTATATGAATCTTTAGGGTATCTAATTGTCTTTTTTATCTTATTTTCTCTTTACAAAAACATCAAACTCAGAAACCAGAAAGGCTTTTTAGTTGGTGCCTTTTTCAGTCTGTTATTCACCGTGCGCTTTTGTGCAGAGTTTGTCAAGGAAAGCCAAGGTGGTTTCGGTGAACATCTCGGTAGCCTTTCAACAGGGCAATGGCTCAGTATTCCCCTAATTATTTTAGGATTGGCATTGATTGCACTATCAAATCGAAACAAAGCAAAAGCCTAGGA
>CAZSSZ010000022.1:778-13796 GCA_964609755.1 uncultured Flavobacteriaceae bacterium
GGATTTTGTTTCTTTCTTTTTTGTAGTGTCAAACATTACTGGAGTAGCAATAAAGAGTGAAGAATAGGTTCCCACCAATACCCCTACAATCAAGGCGAACATAAATCCGCGGATTGCCTCTCCACCAAAAATAAAGATGGCAAGTAATACCACTAAAGTGGTCAGCGAAGTATTAATTGTTCTACTCAATGTACTGTTCAATGCGCTATTTACCATCTTTTGACTTTCCCAAGAAGTGTGCAAGCGCGTAAACTCACGAATACGGTCAAACACCACCACGGTATCGTTAAGTGAATATCCAATTACGGTTAGCACCGCTGCGATAAACGCCTGATTGATTTCCATGCTAAATGGCATAAAGGTATATGCAATAGAAAATACGCCCAATACGATAAGCACGTCGTGGAACACGGCGGCTACGGCACCCAAAGAGTATTGCCATTTGCGGAAGCGTAACAAAATATACAAGAATACTACTATCAACGACCCAAATACAGCCAAGAACGAATTCTTTTTAATGTCATCGGCAATGGTTGGTCCTACTTTAATAGAAGACATGATACCCACTTGCTTGTCTTCGGCACCATTTACAAAATCATCATACGAAAGATTTTGGGGTAAATAGGATGAAAGTCCGTTATATAATGCTTGTTGAATTTCATTATCCACCGCTGTGCCTTCTACTTCAACTTTGTAATTTGTGGTAATTTTTAGCTGATTATCTTCTCCAAAAGTTTTGGCCTCGGCACTTCCAAGAAGGGACACTAATTGCGATTGTACTTCAGACGGATTAATGGCTTGTTCAAAACGAACCGTATAGGAACGTCCACCTACAAAGTCAACCCCTTGGTTTAGACCTTTAGTAAAGAGTGAGAACACACCAATAGCAATTAAAATTCCAGAAACTACATAGGCTACACCACGCTTTTTAAGGAACGCAATATCCATATTGCGGAAGAGATTTCTTGTTGCTTTGGTAGCAAACTCCAAGGCATGTCCCTTTGCCAAACGCGCATCAACCAATAATCGTGTTACAAAAATGGCTGTACCCAAAGAGGTAGCAATACCAATTAGCAACGTAGTTGCAAATCCTTTAATAGGTCCAGTTCCAAAAACAAAAAGGATAAATGCCGTTAGCCCAGTAGTGATATTAGCATCTAGAATAGACGACAAGGCATTTTTGAATCCGTCAGCAACAGCTTGTTTTTGACCTTTTCCTTTGGCTAATTCCTCTCGAATACGCTCAAAAATAAGTACGTTAGCATCCACCGACATACCGATAGTTAGAACGATACCCGCAATGCCTGGAAGGGTAAGTACTGCGCCAAGACCTGCCAAAATACCGAATATCAACACGATGTTTAGGGTAAGGGCAATATCAGCATATAATCCGGCACGACCGTAATAGAAAATCATCCATGCCAATACTAACAATAAAGCAATCACAAAAGAGTTGATACCACTTTCAATAGCTTCTTGCCCAAGTGAAGGTCCAACAATCTCAGATTGAATAATTTCAGCTGCTGCAGGAAGTTTACCTGCACGCAATACGTTTGCCAAGTCAATGGCTTCATTAAGTGAAAACTGTCCCGAAATTTCTGACCGACCACCGGCAATAGCACCTTTAGAAACGCCAGGTGCAGAATATACCACATCACCCAAAACACTAGCGATATTACTGCCCTCACGGAACGCTTTTCCGGTCATGTCTTCCCAAATACGCGCCCCTTTTCCGTTCATTTGCATTGAAACCGCAGGCGCACCAAGTTGGTCATACGTTTGCGCAGCGTCTACAATTACGCTACCGCTAAGTGGTGGTTGATTTGCTCTATTGGCTTCAATTACGTATAAATCAACTAAATCCGTTTGCGCATCAGGTATTCCCCAAAGAAACTTCGTATAACGCAAGTCTGCGGGCAACAGCGCACGAACATCAGAACGGTTCAAATATTCCTCAAGGATGGGTTGATCCTTTACGTCTACTTGTAACAATACAGGTCCTCCGGCATATCCAGCACCTTTCACATAATCGTAGATCGGATTTGTAACCGTACTCACAGAGTCCTGTTGTGCCGCAACATCAGACAGTAAGTCGTCGATTTCAGAAGACTCCTCTTCTTTTGCAGTTTCTTTTTTAGCAGCTACAACCGACTTTAAAAGTTCATTGGCTTGTGCCAAAAATGTTCCATAAGGTTGGTTGGAAGCCGTCTCCCAAAACTCTAACTGCGCTGTACTTTGTAATAAGTTTTTTACACGTTCTACATCACGTGCTCCTGGCAATTCAACTAAAATACGACCAGAATTCCCTAGACGCTGAATATTGGGTTGTGTTACGCCAAACTTATCAATACGCTTGCGCAAAACCTCAAATGCTGAAACAATAGACGCATCAATTTTTCTACGGATGATAGGCTGAACCTCCTCATCTGTCATGTTAAAATTAATATCATCACTTAAGGTTCGGTTGGCAAAAATATCAGGACTAGCAAGTTTTTCGTCGCCTTTTATGGCATCAAACGCCTCGAAAAAACTTTCTACATAATTGTCATCAGAAGATTTTTGAAGGGCATCTGCATCTTCTAAAGCTTTGTTGAATAAAGGATTACGAGAATTCTCAGCCAATCCCTTTAAAATATCTTTTACCGAAACTTGCAGGATCACATTAATCCCTCCTTTAAGGTCTAGTCCTTTGTTGAGTTCACGATCTTTAGCAACAGCATAAGACGTAAATCCAAAAGCGGTTTGATCAGCAATAGAATCCAAATAAGCGCGCTCTGCCATATCAACACGGGTAAAATAGTCCGCATCGTCTGGGTTTACAGAAGCCTGAGCAAACGTCTTGGCGTCTGACTCAATTTTGGAGGTAATAAACGTAAAGGAAAGTTGATATAGGCTGACAAGGCCAAACAAAACGGTAAAAAGTTTGATAAGTCCGTTATTCTGCATGATAATATTTTTAATGTCGTAAATGAGACGAGCAAATATAGGATATCCACCCTGATTAACAAATTGTTAAATAAACCAATAAAAACATCAAGACAATATGCTATCCAAGGCTGCATTCATGTTACGAACGGCAGCGGCGCTTTTGTCAAATGTTGCTTGTTCTACTTCGTTAAGGTTAACATCCACGATAGTTTCCCAACCAGAACGTCCAATAACACAAGGAACGCCAATGCAGATATCCTCTTGATTATATTCACCTTCTAGATATACCGAGCAGGGAATAATACGCTTTTGGTCATTCAAAATGCTGTCTACCAAATAGGCAACCGACGCACCTGGTGCGTACCACGCCGAGGTTCCAAGCAGTTTTGTTAGCGTTGCTCCCCCTACCATGGTGTCCGCAGCTACTTGATGTAATGCTTCTTCAGTGAGTAATGTAGATACGGGAATACCATTATAGGAAGCCAATCGTGTCAATGGAATCATGGTAGTATCGCCGTGACCCCCAATAACCATCCCATGGATATCATTCGCGGGCTTGTCTAAAGCAAGTGATAAATAGGTTTTAAAGCGAGAGCTGTCAAGGGCACCACCCATACCAATAATACGATTCTTAGGCAAACCTGTCTTTTTCAATGTTAGATATGTCATGGTATCCATAGGATTAGAAACCACAACAATAATCGCATCAGGAGAATTTGCTAAAATATTTTCAGCTACCGATTGTACAATTCCAGCATTGATACCGATTAACTCTTCACGAGTCATGCCAGGTTTGCGTGGAATTCCCGAAGTAATGACCACCACATCACTATTAGCCGTTTTGGAATAATCACTGGTTGTTCCAACAATTTTGGTGTTGAAACCTAGGGTAGTAGCGGTTTGCATCATATCAAGGGCTTTCCCCTCAGCAAATCCTTCTTTAATATCGAGTAAAACGACTTCGCTGGCAATGCGTTGTGTGGCTATGGCATCGGCGCAAGTGGCGCCAACGTTTCCAGCACCTACAATGGTAACTTTCATGTGTTTATATTTTGGTTTTGCAAAAATAAGGTTTGACGCTTAATCCCAAAAGGTTAGGCGTCAATATTTGCGTATGCTGCGTTCTTTTCTATGAATTCACGTCTCGGAGGCACCTCATCTCCCATAAGCATAGAGAAAACACGGTCTGCTTCTCCTCCGTTGTCTATGGTTACCTGACGTAGGGTTCTGAACTCGGGGTTCATGGTAGTGTCCCAAAGTTGTTCGGCATTCATTTCCCCCAAACCTTTGTAACGTTGCACCGATGCGCCTTGCCCAAAATCTTGTAGTAATCTGTCGCGCTGATCGTCGTTCCAAGCATACTGCTTTTTGGTTCCTTTTTTGACCAAATACAGCGGTGGAGTGGCAATGTATATATATCCATTTTCGATAAGCTCACGCATATAGCGGAAGAAAAAGGTCAAAATCAATGTTGAAATATGGCTACCATCGACATCGGCATCACACATAATAACAACTTTATGGTAACGTAACTTCTCCATATTTAATGCCTTGGCATCTTCCTCGGTTCCAATAGTTACACCTAATGCTGTGTAGATATTTCGAATTTCTTCATTCTCGAAGACTTTGTGCTGCATGGCTTTTTCTACATTCAAGATTTTACCTCGAAGCGGCAAGATGGCTTGGAAATTACGATCACGCCCTTGCTTAGCAGTTCCACCTGCAGAATCTCCCTCTACCAAGAATACCTCACATAAATGCGGGTCTTGCTCAGAACAATCGGAAAGCTTTCCAGGTAATCCACCTCCACTCATTACCGTTTTGCGCTGAACCATTTCTCGTGCTTTGCGCGCTGCGTGACGAGCCTGTGCTGCCAAAATTACCTTTTGCACTATTATTTTTGCGTCGTTGGGGTGTTCTTCCAGATAATTCTCAAGCATTTCAGAAACCGCCTGAGAAACCGCGGCACTAACTTCGCGGTTACCGAGCTTGGTTTTGGTTTGTCCTTCAAACTGAGGCTCTGCAACCTTGACCGAAACAATAGCCGTAAGGCCTTCACGGAAATCATCCCCAGAAATTTCAAATTTTAATTTATCAAGCATCCCCGAGGCATCGGCGTATTTTTTGAGCGTAGTCGTTAGTCCACGTCGAAATCCGGAAAGGTGTGTTCCCCCCTCATGGGTGTTGACGTTATTTACATAGGAATGTAAGTTTTCTGTAAACGAGGTGTTATACACCATTGCAACTTCAACAGGGATATCGTTTTTCTCACCTTCCATTGAAATTACGTCAGTAATAATGGACTCACGGTTGGCATCCAAAAAGCGAATAAATTCTTTAAGTCCCTCTTCTGAGTGAAACAATTCACCAACCGATTCTCCGTTTTCGTCTTTATGTCGGTGGTCGGTAAGCTGTATTTTTATGCCCTTGTTTAAGAACGACAATTCTCGCATACGATTAGCAAGGGTATCATAGTTAAATTCTATAGTTTGAGTAAAAATGGAACGGTCGGGTATAAAAGTTACAACTGTTCCTGTTTTGGGAGAATCTCCAACTGATTTCGCTGGATACAAAGCCTTACCACGTTCATATTCTTGCTCCCATACTTTACCTTCGCGATAAACAGTAGCTTTAAGGGAATCAGAAAGTGCATTTACACAAGATACCCCTACCCCGTGTAGACCACCCGATACTTTGTAGGAGTCTTTGTCAAATTTCCCGCCTGCTCCAATTTTGGTCATTACCACCTCTAAGGCAGAAACACCTTCTTTTTTGTGCATCCCCACGGGAATTCCACGTCCGTTGTCTTCAACAGTTATGGAATTGTCTTCATTGATTTGTACCGAAATAAGGTCGCAGTGTCCAGCAAGCGCCTCGTCAATGGAGTTGTCTACAACTTCATAAACAAGGTGGTGTAAACCTCTGACGCCTACGTCTCCAATATACATGGACGGACGCATGCGCACGTGTTCCATTCCCTCTAGTGCCTGTATACTATCTGCGGAATAATTTTGGTTGGGTTGATCACTCATGTATGTATTTTATGAATAAAAGCTATTCTTACAAATTTAAAAGAAAAGCCCCACTTTAAGTACTAAAGTGAGACTTGTATTGTGTCAAGTTATCAACATCTAGTGTTTAAAAAAACACTTATTCATAGGCATCCACATGCACGTTTCCAATCGCACGGCCCGAAGGCTCATTCATGTTTTGAAAAGATGCATCCCACGCCAAAGCTGTGGGGGTACTACATGCTACGGATGGTACTGACGGAACCGTTAAAGCTGCTGCCTGTGACGAGAAATGTTCCTCGAAAATACTACGGTAATAATACTCTTCTTTGGTGCGTGGTGGCTGTACTGGAAAACGATGTGCCACATGCTCCATTTGCGCATCTGAAACCGCCTCTTCTACAACAGCTTTTAAGGAGTCGATCCAACTGTACCCCACGCCGTCACTGAACTGTTCTTTTTGGCGCCACGCCACAGAGGGTGGCAATTCATCTTCAAAAGCTTTACGCAGCACCCATTTTTCCATGCGATCAGGTGTAATCATTTTGTCCTTAGGATTGATGCGCATCGCAACATCCATGAATTCCTTATCTAAAAATGGTACGCGTCCCTCGATTCCCCAAGCTGCTAGCGACTTGTTGGCACGCAAACAATCGTATTGGTAAAGTTTAGAGAGTTTACGTACAGTTTCGTTGTGGAACTCTTCAGCGTTGGGTGCTTTGTGGAAATACAAATACCCACCAAATACCTCATCGGCACCCTCACCCGAAAGCACCATTTTTATTCCCATAGATTTAATTACACGTGCGAGTAAATACATAGGTGTGGATGCACGTACGGTTGTAATATCATAGGTTTCTAAGTGATAAATTACATCTTTAATGGCATCTAGCCCCTCTTGAACGGTAAAAGTAACTTCGTGATGCACAGTACCAATTTTATCCGCAACGACTTGTGCAGCTGCCAAATCGGGAGACCCCTCCAACCCAATAGAGAACGAGTGCAATTGTGGCCACCATGCTTCTTGTTGATCATCGGACTCTACACGGTTTTTTGCAAATTTCTTAGCTAAGGCTGACGTAATGGAAGAATCTAATCCACCCGACAAAAGAACACCATATGGTACATCGCTCATCAACTGACGGTGAACCGCATCTTCTAACGCCTTGCCTAATGCTTCTATACTTGTTTTGTTGTCTTTAACCGCATCAAAATCTTCCCAATCACGGGTGTACCATTTTTGGGGTTCCTCATCGCTCTCGGTCATGTAGTGTCCGGGAGGAAACACTTCAATGGTGTGGCAAACACCCTCAAGGGCTTTGAGCTCTGAAGCGACGTAGCGAGTTCCGTTTTGGTCATAGCCGTAGTACAGGGGAATAATCCCCATGTGGTCACGAGCAATCAGAAACTTTTTAGTTTTTGCATCGTATACAACAAAACCAAAAATGCCATTCAAATCATCTATAAAATCTGCTCCCTTTTGCTGATACAACGCCAAGATAACCTCGCAATCTGAACCTGTTTGAAATGCGTAGTCAGGAAAAGAAGCGCGCAATTCTCGATGGTTGTAAATCTCGCCATTGGCCGCAAGTACTAACGATTTATCAGCACTGTAAAGTGGCTGACGTCCTGAGGTGGGGTCTACAATTGCCAAACGCTCATGCGCAAATATGGCATAATCGTCGGCGTGAATTCCACTCCAATCGGGACCGCGATGGCGAATTCGTTTTGACATTTCCAGGAGTTGGGGACGAAGTTCGTCGGCTGGTTGTTTTATATCTAAAGCACAAACAATTCCACACATAGTTTAAATTTTGATGCAAATTTGAATTTTTTATTTTTATTTTAAACCATATTAGGAATATTTAGTTTAATTATTATTGTCATTACGCCATATAAACTACACTATTAAACTTATTTGAGTAAAAATTATAGCATAACCTTTAATTCCTTCTAAAAACATGTGTATTTTTATGCCACTATGAGTTCAGCTATTATTACAATAGAAAACGCTACCATTCAGCAACACAAAAATACCGTGCTTTCTCAGGTTCGCATAAGCATCGATGAAGGGGCGTTTGTGTATTTTATAGGCAGAACAGGAAGCGGAAAAAGCAGTTTGATCCGGACATTATACGCAGCTTTACCACTAAAAGAAGGTGAAATTCGCATTTATGATACTTCATTATCTGCATTAAAAAAGCGTAAGGTGCATCAACTTAGAAGATCGCTTGGGATTGTTTTTCAAGATTTTAAACTGCTCCCCGACCGCAACGCATACCAGAACTTGGATTTTGTATTGCGTGCTACAGGCTGGAAAAACAAATTGGAGCGTGATGCACGGATTAAAGAAGTACTTGCTTTGGTGGGGCTTGACGGTAAGGATATGAAGTTTCCGCAAACCTTATCAGGTGGAGAACAGCAACGCCTTTCCATTGCGCGAGCCTTACTCAACAACCCCAAAGTACTCCTTGCCGATGAACCTACTGGTAACTTAGACCCCATTACACGCTGGGAAATCATGGAAGTGTTGCTGCAAGTGAACAAACAAGGCACCACCGTATTAATGGCAACCCACGATTTTAGTATTATTCAAAAATACCCTGGTAAAACCTATAAGTGTGAAGATGGTTTGGTAGCTGAGGTCGTTGTCAAGCAGTAAACATTATATCTATCATTTTTTGGGCTTCGCTCAAGTTATTAAAAAGCTCAGGAATAGTTTTTCTCTTTGTTATTATCTCGGGTGGGAAGTGTGTGTTTTTATACAATTGAATTATTTCAACCCACTCTTTTGGGGTATTTGCTAAGATACAGTACGACTCGAGTTCAGTATTATCAATCATTTTGTTGTTTGCAATACAAAACCGCCCTTTAAAAAGAGATTCTAGCAGTTTTAGTTTGATGCCTGTGTCCTGAAAAGTGGGCAACAAAACTAGTTGGGCATTCTGAATTAATTCATCCATTTCGTGTTGATTTGGATTTGCAATAAGTGTAACGTGCGAATAGCTTTTAATTTCTTTAACCAATTTTTGGTCTACAATTTTTCCAGCTATTGTCAATGGAAATTTGATTTTAGAAAAAACTTCGTTTAGTAAAAAGCGTACGGCATTTTTGTTTTCTGAAATGGTTAAATTACCATGATATATAGCGTATTTTCCTTTTCCCGAATTGGAGTTAATATGTGCATTGGAATGAAATGCTCTAATCATATAACTGTTGCAAAATGTAGAAAAATGCTTTTTGTCGTTTACTGTTAATGCAAAAACTGCATCAGCGTTAGCAACATTTTTTTCATACACTGATATTTTCAAATACTCAAGAAAATACAGTGTCTTACGAAGTAAGGATGTCTCATTTTTTGCCAAGTATCGAAAATAATCCGCTTCGACATTATGGGTTCTAATAAATTTTTTCTGAGTAATTGTTGGGTTGGCAAATGAAGAGGTACTATGCAAACCTTCATACAAAACAGGAAAAGGATTTTTTTTTAATCGCTGTGTTAAAATTTGAGTTTCTCTGCTGTTTACAATATACGGAGTTCTCGAAAAAAACTTTTTCCAACGCATGTCTCGTTTATAGTAGTAAACTTTTTCACAATAGCGTTCGAGATCTTTGGCTTGACTTCTGTCGTACTCAAAACAATGCAAGTGAATACGAATACCTAATTCCTTTAACGCTACTATTCTGTGAAACACATCAATGGCACCACCAAAATTTGCGGGATAAGGCACATAGGGTGCGATGAAATGAAGTTGTTTTAATGCTGGCATCTGTTTTTATAGAAGTTGACGCAGAACCTGATGTTCCAAAAATATGAAAACTCGTTTACATGTGTTTATCTATGTTCATCAAAATACAATATTAAAAATACATTGCGTAATTTTGAAGTAAATAGAGGACCATCGAAACATCGAATATAAAATTTTCTATCATTATTCCACTCTTTAACAAAGAAGATTATATCTCAACCACGTTAAAAAGTGTAGTAATTCAAACTTATCAAAATTTTGAAATTATTATTGTTGACGATGCCTCAACTGACAACAGTTTAAAGCAAGTCGAAAATCTTAATGACTCTAGAATTCGCATTATCAAGCACTCAAAAAACAAAGGTCTTTCTGCAACCCGAAATACAGGTATAGAAGCTTCCATATACAATTATTTGGCTTTTTTAGACGCAGATGATTGTTGGCATCATAATTTTTTAGAAAACATTGTACTCCTAATAGAGAAGTTTCCCAAACAAAAGGTTTTCGCCACACACTACAAGGAAAATTATAGCGGTACAATGTTTACTCCTAAATCCAAATTACCCCTATCAAAAAAAGACACCTTTATGGTTGTAGCTGATTTTTTTAAGGTCAATTTGGGCAGACTAATTCTCACACAAAGTTGTATCGTAGTAGACAAGCATGTATTCACTTCAGTTGGGGGGTATGACGAAGAGGTAACTTTTGCCGAGGATATTGATTTTTTTATTCGCTGTTTTTCGATGTTTGATTTGGCGTATTATAACAACGAATGTCACACACAAAATACTACGGTAAGCGACAGCCTTACCCAGAGTTCTACTGCAAACAAGAAATATCCCAATCTAAAAAAATATCTAGGAACGTCTGATACCCTTGACGCGTTTATTAACTTCTATTTGTATTGCTTTTGCCAACGTCTAAAATCAGAGAAAAGAGTAAACGCTGTGCGTGAATTAAGGACGCAGATTAATCTAAATTCGTTAAATATTGCCCAAATCATTCTTTTGTACTTACCACATCCTTTGTACACTTTAGTGGTACAAGCGAAAAGCGCTTTATTGAAGCGCGGATATCAACCAACCTCATTTTGCAGTAATTTACACCAATCAAAATAGCTATGTTGTTAATGGTCCTGTTGTTTATTGCTTAAAAACATCTCGTCATAATCAAGAGAATCCATAATGATGCGAGGGGAAGGTTGAAAATTACCGTTAAACAAACTCTTTGAAAAATCAACTTTTGGGGATGAAACTCCGCAAAGGTCGGCAATAGCGTGAGAGAGGTTTGCAAGTGAAAATTTTTGATTCGTATTCGTTTGTATTTTGCGTTGTTCTTTAAACGAACTCGATTGCCACAAAATAAACGGGATTTCAAACATATTTTTGGTCATGTTATCTGCCCCATGTCCAGCATAATCAATCTCGTCATAAACTTCTTCGCCGTGGTCAGAGAAATAGAGCACAAAACTTTTACGACCACTCGATTTAGTGATATCAATAATTTGACTAACCACATAGTCATTGTACAAAACAGCGTTATCGTAATGATCAACTTTAGGATGCCTTGAAAGTCCTAATGCAGGGTCAAACCGTTTAAAATTCGAAGGATAGCGCATGTCGTATGCTCCATGTGTGCCCAACAAATGAATAAAAACTGTTTTTGCACCCTTTTTCTCTACAATCTCCTTAAAATGAGGCAACACTACCTCATCATATGGCGCATTGTAAAACCACGTTTCAGACGAAGTAAACTTAGAGTGCTGCGCTGTCATACCAATTTTAGTAACCAACGTTTCGTGAATACCAATTGGAGCTTGATTAGAAAGCCAATACGTATCGAGTTTGACAGCATTCAAAAGTTGGATGATATTTCCGCTTTTGATGTCATCCCCTAATCGCAAAGCTCGAGTCAAAGAAGCTATGGTGTAACCGTATTCACTAACTACTTCATCATAAATTTTGAGTTCGTTTTTAATTGACAGGAGTTTAGGGTTTGTTTTCCGTTCATATCCATACAACTGCAAATGCTTTCGGCTTGTCGATTCCCCAATTACAACTACGTAAAGTTCATCACCAGAAAGTTCACACGAAGCATCTGTAAAAATTCCTGTTTTATTCATTTGTTGCAAACTGAGCTCGTGCGCCGTTTTCCAATACTCATAAAAACCAACAGATAAGGTATAGGGCAAACTTTGCCTATAAATCATGGGATGAGACAATCCAATAGTAGCATAAAACACGCCTAAACCATACAAAAACCTAGTGGGTTTAGCAGGTGTCACTACAGCTTCAAATCGAATCAAGAAAAACCCTGTGAGGAGAATAAGAAACGAATAAATCATTACAGGATAAGAAAAATAATCTTTTAGAAACTCTAAAGCCTCTGAAGGGTTGGTATCAATAGCTATAAAAATTGCAGAAGGAGAAAAAACGGCATTGAAAATTAGGTAATATACCCCCTCAATCCAAACGATTAAAACGATAAAAAAACAAGTTAAAGAGCGTATAAAAGACCATTTTTTAAGCGGTATGATTAATTGAATTAACGACATTAACCCAATAGACAATATTACATTTTCCAAAGCATTATAGAATCGAAATTTTTGGTAGCCTACAAGAAAAAACTCAACACAAAAAGCCAAGGATAAGAATATTGTCAAGACAACATAAATTCTCACAATAGGGAATATTCGTCTTATTACATCAATCATAGCATTCATTTTGTTTTATAAAAAAGAAACTTCGACACAAAAGAAAAAACGACAACAAAATAGATAAAATAACTATAGAAATGTGCTTTAACAACTCCCAACAGTCCTTCTCTTTCTAAAAAGTAAAAACTCAGGAATACCAACAATATCGCAAAAACCATATCAGTGATTACAAAGCGAAGAATCATTCTACGCGCATGAAAAAAAATGACAAAAACTAGCGTTCCTGCCCTAAAGAAATCTCCAAGTAATTGCCAAAAAAACAATTTTTCGACAGCAGAAAAGCTGGGAGATAGAAGCAAATTAATAGCCTCGTTTCGAAAGCCATACAACACCAGTAAACTAAGCACATAAAGCGGCATTAATTTTTTAAAATATTCAACCACTTGTGCACGATAAAACCCAAGACTATCATTTTCAGAAATTCGGGGTAAAAAATAAATTAACATAATGGAATTGAGAACAACAAAATAAAAATAGGAAAACTGATTCACCGCCTCCCAATAACCTGCAGACTCAGCGTTCAAAACTTCAGTAATCTGATTTCGAATAAAAATAAAAATCAAAGGAAACGCAATACTAGAAAATAGCACCAGAGCTGCATATAAAAGCAAGTT
>CAZSSZ010000023.1:0-13528 GCA_964609755.1 uncultured Flavobacteriaceae bacterium
AAACGCGGTTACCGTCAACAGGGAACGCCCTTACATCCAAAAACAGAAGTTGTTGAAGGTATTTGTGCAGATGAAGCAGCTGCGCTTTTGAAGCGATTTTTTGCGAATAAAAGAGATTAACAGCGATATGCTTTTTGTGTTCATTTTGTCTTGAAACAAAACGAACCAAAAATTCAAGACGATTTTATAGGAAATTTTTGAAGCTCACTTCAAAACCGCAGATAAACCTGATGCTTCGTGCATTGTTTTGCAAGGCAAAACGCACCTTCGCATGGTTTACAGCTATTTCTTTAAAATCGTCAAAAACACGCTTCAGTTAATATAAGGGCTACTTCCTTTTTCTCCGAGTTGGCGGGTCGAGTGTCTCCTTCATCTTTTTCAGATTCTCTGGAGAAAGCGTATAATCTTGTAGGCGTTTTCCCCTCCAGCGGTAGACCAAAAAAATGGGCATATACACAAAAAAGCCCATCGCTACCGAAAAGCCAATCCACTTTTCGCCCAAGAGGACGTTGTCTTGTTTTATGATATACCCCACAATAATATTGGCTAAAATCAACACAAAGAAGCCGCGCAAAAACCACTTCATGCTATTCGGGTTTAGGGGTAACTTTTAGGGATAACTCTTCGAGTTGTTCTGCATCTAAAGGCGCAGGCGCATCAATCATTACATCACGCCCACTGTTGTTTTTAGGGAAAGCAATATAATCCCGAATGGTTTCTTTACCGTCCAAAATGGCTACCAATCGGTCAAAGCCTAAGGCAATTCCCCCGTGTGGAGGCGCGCCGTAGGTAAAGGCATCCATCAAAAAGCCAAATTGCGCTTTTGCTTCTTCTTCAGAAAACCCTAATAATGAAAGCATTTTTTCTTGTGTAGCCCTGTCGTGGATTCGAATAGAACCCCCGCCAATTTCGTTACCGTTTAGCACCAAGTCGTATGCCTGCGCCACTACCGCGGTAGGGTTGTTTTGCAGTTGGTCAAGGTGTTCGGGTTTGGATGCCGTAAACGGATGGTGCATGGCGTGAAGTGCCCCAGTTTCGGCGTCTTGTTCAAAGAGCGGAAAATCAACCACCCATAAGGGCGCAAATTCATTAGGATTTCGAAGGTCTAATTCCTCGGCAAGTGCCATACGTAAGGCACTAAGTTGTGTTCGGGTTTGGTTTGCATTTCCTGCCATGACTAGTAGTAAATCGCCAGCTTTGGCACCACAAGCAGCCGCCCATTGTTCTAGCACATCGGCATCAAAAAACTTATCCACGGACGACTTGAATGTACCGTCCGCGTTGCATTTGACCCAAACCAATCCATTGGCACCAATTTGTGGGCGCTTCACCCAATCGATCCACGCATCGATTTGTTTTCTTGACCAGTTGGCAGCACCTGGAACAGCAATACCCACCACCAATTCTTGCGCATCAAAAACCTGAAAGCCTTTGTTTTGCGCCTGTTCGTTTAATTCGCAAAAGGTCATTCCAAAACGAATATCGGGCTTGTCGTTGCCGTAGGTTTTCATCGCGTCTTCGTATGAAATCACAGGGAAGGGTTTTGGGGCTATGCCGTGAATTTCGTGCAGTAGGTGCGATACCAATTCCTCAAAACACGCCATAATATCTTTTTGATGTACAAAAGACAACTCACAGTCTATTTGCGTGAATTCGGGTTGGCGGTCGGCACGGAGGTCTTCGTCTCTAAAGCATTTTACCAATTGGAAATATTTATCCATACCGCCCACCATAAGCAGCTGCTTAAAGGTTTGTGGAGATTGCGGAAGGGCATAGAATTGTCCCTCATTCATGCGTGAGGGGACCACAAAATCTCGTGCCCCTTCGGGGGTAGATTTGATGAGATAAGGTGTTTCTACTTCGACAAACTCGTGTTTTGCTAAAAAGTTGCGTACCAAAAGCGCCACCTTGGAACGGAACAACAAGCTTTGTTGCACGGGTTTTCTACGAATGTCCAAATAGCGGTATTTCATACGTAAATCTTCTCCACCATCCGTGTTGTCCTCAATGGTAAACGGAGGTGTTTGCGCTGTGTTTAGAACGGTAATATCACTTGCCAAAACCTCAATTTCACCAGTAGGCATATTGGGGTTTTTGGCTTCGCGCTCCAATACAGTTCCTGTAATTTGAACAACAGCTTCTCTGCCCAAACTGCGCGCTACTTCAAGAAGTTTTGGTTGTGAACGCTCCTCGTCCATAACGAGTTGTGTAATGCCATAGCGGTCACGTAAATCTATCCACAGTACAAAGCCTTTGTCGCGGGTTTTGGCGACCCACCCTGCTAGTTGAACCTCGGTTCCAATATGCGTTGCCGAAAGTGCGCCGCAATGATGACTTCTGTACATGTCAAAAATTTTTCCAAAAATAGGGACTTCTTCATTACTTGTGGTGTTAAATAGCAGGGGATTATTCTCTGAAACACTCCTTGTTTTTACACCTAATGTTAATTTAATGTTAAGTGAATGTAAATTTTTTGTATATTTGCATTAACAAATCGTCTAAAAAACAAAAAATTAGGGATTATGAAGACACTATTTTTATCGCTCGCAATTGTTTCAAGCACACTTCTTTTAGCACAAGAAAAAGAGGTTGTTAAAACCAATAACACCCTAAAAATTACGACATTTCACGATAACGGAACGGTAGAACAGCAAGGGCATCAGCTTCATGGAAAAAACCATGGCGTATGGCGTTCTTTTGATGCAGAAGGAAAATCCGTTGCTGTTGGAGAATATGAAAACGGTAAAAAAGTAGGTACTTGGCTTTTTTGGGTTGATGGGCAAATAGCTCAGGTCAACTACCGCGAAAACCGTATCCAAAATGTATCCTACTGGGAGTCTTTAGCTGAAGCTACCGCAGCAAATTAGCTTTTATTCCCGCGCCATTTTTTAAACCGAATGGCAGCCCTTTTACTGAGGTAAAACGTCACGGGAACGATTATCAATGTTAAGAAGGTAGCGAACGTTAGTCCAAAAATAACAGTCCACGCAAGTGGTCCCCAGAAAATCACATTTTCCCCACCAAAATACAACTGTGGATTGCCCGTAGCAAATAGGCTAAAGAAATTGATATTTAGTCCTATGGCTAGTGGAATTAGCCCCAGTACTGTTGTAATTGCTGTTAGCAATACAGGGCGTAAGCGTGCTTTTCCACCCGTAACAATGGCATCAAAAATGTCTTTTTTAGGAAGTAAATCTTCGCTCGCAATTTTGAGTTCTTCTCTTTTTCTATCCAATAATAATTGGGTGTAGTCAAGAAGCACCACACTGTTATTTACCACAATTCCAGCAAGGGAAATGATACCCATCATGGTCATGATAATCACAAAGGTCATGTTGAAAAAGACCAGTCCGAGCATTACCCCGGTGAAGCTCATAAAAATCGAAAACAGGATAATAAGCGGCTTACTTACCGAATTGAATTGAAACACCAATAAGAGCATAATCAGAAGTATGGCAAAGCCCAATGCGCTGGATAAAAACCGCATATTTTCTTCTTGCTCAGCAATTTCACCTGTAAAGGCATACGTTATGCCATCAGGCATTTCAAATCCTTGCATTTGCGTTTGGATTTGCGCCACAATCTGGTTGGCGTTGTATCCGGGTAAAATGGCAGAATATACAGTAACCACACGACGTAAGTTTTTGTGCTTTATGGCACTGTAGCCCGCTACGTTTTTGGTTTCTACCACTGCCGAAATAGGAATATTTTTAATGCGTCCCGAAGCCATGTCACGGAAGGTGATATTTTGATTAAACAGCGCAGAAGCATCGTATCGATCACTTTCTTGAAAACGGACATTGATGTCGTAATCCTCACCGTCTTTTTTGAAAACACCTGCCTTTTCACCAAATAACGCACGGCGCAACTGAAAACCAACCTGACCTGCACTAACCCCCAAGCTACCGGCTTTTCGCCTATCAACCACAACTTCCATTCCGGGTTTGTTGCGGTTTACATCTACTTTGAGTTCCTCAATTCCAGGAATATTTTCTTTAATGATAAAAGTGCGTACATCGTTGGCAACTTGAATCAACTCATCGTAGTCTTTTCCTTTGAGTTCAATATTTACAGGGTAGCCCACTGGGGGTCCGTTGGCATCTTTTTCTACCGAAATTCGAACTCCCGAAAATTGCCCGCGAAGGGCTTGTTGTACTTCACTTCGAAGCACTTCGCTAGACAAACCACGACGAAATTTATACTCACGCATGGTTGCTGTAATTTTTCCGCGATGCGGCATTTCGGCTTGCGAACCACCATCGGTTTGTGGGTTTCCAGCACCGGCACCCACCTGAGAAACCAACGACTCCACCATAAAGTTTTTCCCCTTGTCTAGGTACTTTTCGGCATTCACGGTTTTGATAACCAACTGTTCTACAGCTTTGGTGATTTTATTGGTTTTATCAATATCTGTTCCTTGGGGGTATTCGATATAAACGATAATTTGACTGGGTTCATTGTCAGGAAAAAATTCCACCTTTGGACCTGCAACTCCAACCAACACAAAAGATGTGAGGAGCAACACAATGGTTCCAAAAACAAACGCATAGGCGCGCCAACCGCGTAGCGCAAATTGTAACACTTTTTCGTAGCCACGTTCCAATTTGTTTAAGAAAAACTGTTGGAAGGTATTGGCAAGTCCTTTGATAAAGTAGCGGTATAGCCAGAAAAACGCCATCAGGGTAATCAAGAAACTACCAAAACCACGTGTACTGGATGAAATTACCATAAAGAATGAGCCAATGGATCCCAACACCAGACTCAGGCGAATAAGCCCTTTTTTGGATAAGTTTTTTTCTTCTACATCCATGAATTTGGACACCAACATGGAGTTGAACAAGAGCGCCACAAACAACGATGACCCTAAAACAATAGAAAGGGTTATGGGGAAGTAAATCATAAATTGTCCCATGATGCCCGGCCAAAATCCGAGGGGTACAAAAGCCGCAACAGTGGTTGCGGTAGAAATAATGATGGGATAGGCGATTTCACTCACCCCTTTTTTGGCAGCTTCAACTCGTGAAAGTCCCTCTTTTTCAATTAGGCGGTATACGTTTTCTACCACCACAATTCCGTTGTCTACTAACATTCCAAGTCCCATAACCAAGGCAAAAAGCACCATGGTATTCATGGTATAGCCCAAGGTTTGTAAAATCACAAACGAGATAAACATAGACATTGGAATGGCAAATCCAACAAATAAGGCGTTTCTGAAGCCTAAGAAAAAGGTAAGTACTGTAACCACCAACAATACCCCAAAAAGGATGTTATTTACCAAATCATTAACTTGATTTAGGGTAAGCGATGACATATCGTTGGAGATGGTAACGGTAAGGTCTTCGGGAAAATCATTGGCTTTGGCATCCAACACAATTTCGCGGATGCTGGCGGCGGCTTGAATAAGATTTTTGCCTCCACGCTTTTTGACATCAAGCATAACCGTTGACGTACCAAAATCGCGCGCAAAACTTGTAGTTTCTTGATCCTTTAACGCTATGGTAGCAATTTCGCCAAGCGATACCGTTCCTTTTTCATTGCTGACCACAAATGCCTCTAGTTGTTTGGGGGAAGCAATTTCCCCCACCACACGAATACTCCTGCGCTGTCCAGCGCCGCGCATACTTCCTGCAGAAATAGTCGTGTTTTCGTTGGCTATGCTTTGCACCACATCGTTGAAGCTGATTTGGGATGCCATCATTTTGCGAATATCCACGGCAATTTCAACCTCTTTGTCTTGTGCTCCACGAATATCTACCGCCTTAATTTGCTCTAATTGCTCAATGCGATCCTCTAGTATTTCGCCATAGGCTTTCAGGCGATCAATGGGGTAATCCCCTTGAATACTAACGTTTAGAATGGGCATTTCTTCGGAGAAATTCAGGTTAAAAACCGAAGGCTCCAATTTGGCGTTGTTAAACGTTGGCCAATCTTCAGATGCTTTTACGGCATCTACCTCATCTTTTACTTTTTGTTTGGCAAGGTCAACGGGGATGTCTTCGTCAAATTCTATGGAAACGATCGAATAATCGTCTTGTGAGGTTGAGGTAATTTCAACAATATTGCTAATGCCTTTAATCCCTTCCTCGATGGGGTCGGTAACAAAGCGTTCTACGTCCTGAGCTGTATTTCCCGGATAGGGAGTACTGATAAAAATGGTCGTTTCGGTAATTTCAGGGAAGTTTTCGCGGGGCATATTTATATATGCTGACCCGCCCAAAATCAGAAATATCCCCATCAGCACATAAATAATAGTGCTGTTTTTGATTGCCCAGTCCGATAGCCCAAACGTTTTATTGGATTTATTTTCCATAGTTAAAGGGCATTTGTGATCTGAACATTTTCATTTTCTTTAACCAAACGCGCGCCTTCACCAATCACTCGGTCGTTTGCGCTCAGTCCTGCTAAAACTTCAACCTTATCGCCTTCAACAAGACCGGTTGTAATCATGCGTTTTTGGGCTTTATTTTCTGCATCCACGATATAAACATACTGTTCCCCCCCAAAATTTTCCGACACCACTTCTAGCGGAATAACCAGCGCATTTGGGTTTTCGTATTCCACCAAACGCACGGTTGTAATAAGGTTTGGCGCAAGGGCTTCAACGTTATCTATTCCGATAGCAACCTTAAACGTACGGTTGCCTGTGCTGATATGTGTTCCCTTATGGGTTACGCTGCTTTTGTATTGATGATTCAGCACTGGAATGTCAACTGTGGCAGTTGTTCCTTTTTTGATGTTTGGAAAATAGCGCTCAGGCACATCCACATCCACATACATGCTTTTTAGGTTTACAAGGCGCAGTAGTGGACTCATACCAGGGCTTACCAATTGCCCAACCTCAATCATGATATCATCTATACGGCCCGAAAACGGGGCATACAGTTTCGTTTTGTTGAGTTGTTCTTGTAGTTGCTGATAGCCTTTTTCTTGACTTTCGTAAGCTGTTTTTGCTTGTAAGTACTCCATTTCGGAGCCTATATTTTGATTCCACAAGCGTTCTTGGCGCTCAAACAAGGTCTTTACCAAATCAAGTTGAATTTTTTGCAACGCAAGGGTTTGTGCGAGTCCGCCATCGTCAACGGTAACGAGTAAATCTCCTTTGCTAACTTGCTGTCCCTCTGTTACGTGAATGGCTTTTACGGAACCCATAAACTCGGCATTTAGCACCATGTTTTGGTCTGTTTTTACCACCCCTTGCAATACAACTGTATGTGCAAAAGGCTGTTTTTGAAGCGAAAGCACGGTTACTAACGACCGTTTTTTGTTTTTGTCTAGTCGGTCAATGGCGTCAATCACACGATTTAACTCTTCTTTGATGGTGTTGTTTTGCGTTACCAATTCGGCTTGACGGGCACGTAAGCCCGCTACGTTTTCTTCCTCTATAAGTGTGTTCGTGTCTACGGTTTTAGGGGCACCACATGCCACCAAAAGACTTAAAATCAGTAAACTGTATATTTTCTTTTTCATTTTTCAGTTATTACGGGGTTTAGTAAAAGGGATAATGCTGTTTTGGAAACCACCAGTTGTTGCATGGCAGTTAGGTAATTGTTTTGCGCATCGTACAATTGGGTTTGCGCTTGGCGAAGCGTAAATCCAGACACCAATCCTTCTTTAAATTTGATTTGATTCTTGCGCTCTATTTCGGTTGCCAACGCTAAATTTTCAGCGGTCATTTTTAGATTTTTCAGATTGAATTGCACAAGACTTCGCAACCTACTTTCTTCCAATAATAATTCTTGAACGGTGCTTTCCGCTTGATTTTTGGATTGCTTTAACGCCAGTTTTGCCTGTTGGCGTTTGGCTTGTGACTTGAAACTACTAAATACCGGAATATTGAGGTTTATCCCAAAACTTGCTCTACCAAACCAATCTTGCTCGGGTTGTGTAAAAGCAAATTCTTGGTTGTAGCCATCGTAGCCCCCGCTGAGGTAAGCCGAAACCCTTGGCAAGGATTTAAAGCGTTCAAGTTTGAGTAATAATTCGTTTATTTTGATATTGTTTTGTGCTATTTGGTAGTCGATGTTATCGCTAAGCGAAAGCAGATTGGCATCTTCCATTTGGCTTTGAAGGGTAAGGCCTTCAAGAGAACTACTTAATGTAAGTGGCGCATCAAGATCCATTCCCATAACATAACGCAATACATTTTTTGCCACCACCGCCATTTGTTGGGTGTAGGTCAATATGCTTTGTAGTGACGATACCGCAAGTTGCAATTGTTGTACGTTTTCTTCTTCGGTAAGCCCGTTGGTAAATACCTGTTTTATTTCGCTTAAGTTTTGCTCAGCAACCGAAAGGTTTTGGGTGAGAACCCCAACTTGTTCATTTGCTAAAAGCACATTAACATAAGCATCTACAGTAGCCTGTGTTATGGCTTGTTGGGTTTTTTCGAAGGCTTGTTCAGAGATGCGTAAATAAATTTCGGAGGCTTGTAGCCCTACCAAGTAAGATCCGTCAAAAATGAGTTGTTCTAGACGAAGTCCGGCGTTTGCGCTTTGTTCGGTTCCAAAAATAACTTCGTTAAACTCTCCGGGGTTTCCACCGAAAAATTCTGCTGGAATTAGGGATACGGGTTGTTTGAGTGCATTTACATATCCTGCCGACAGCGAAACCTGCGGCAATCCAATTGCAATGGTTTCCCAACGTTTTTGACGCGCAATGTTAATGTCTGTTTGCGCATTTTGCAATGTTCGGTTGTTGGTTTTGGCAAGGTCAATGGCTGCTGCCAAATCAAGTTCTTGCGCAGGGGCATACATGATACAACCCAAAAATAAGTAGGGGATAATTTTATGCATAGGTTTCGTTTTCAATAGTGTTATAAATGGCAATTCCTTTATCTGTACAAATGGCACGCAAATGGTATTCCAAATAATCTGCCATGAGCTGGCTGTGCTGAAACAATTCCGCTGGAAAAAGGCGCTGGTCTTTGATGCCCATCATACCGTTAAAATACAACCGCGCTACAAACGGTATGTTTAGGCTTGAGCGAAACAATCCTAAGGCAACGCCCTTTTCAAGGCTATTACTCATACGCTCTACCATAAATGCCATTTGCTTTTCTTGTAGTGCTTTAAAAATTTCAGGGTAGAATTTTTTCAGTTGAAATTGGGGTGAAATTTTTTCGTTTTTGATGAGTTGCATCATAAACAGCTTAATTTCATACAATTCGTCAATAGGAGTGGAAGTCTTTTCTGTTATTTTCCGAATCTCAGCTGTTACATAGTCAAAGAAATAAAAAACACAGGCATTAACCAGAGTCTCTTTGTTTGGAAAATGGGTGTAAAGTGTTTTTTTTGAAATACCCAGTTTTTGGGCAATATCATCCATGGTAACACTCTTAAATCCGAGCGTTAGAAACATTTCGGCACAAGTCGAAAGAATCTTTTCCATAGCAATTTGTGGCAAATATACACACGGAAACTATAAACACCAAAAAAGTTTCCATCGTTTTGCCATTTCATAATACTTTCATTACAAATCCTTGACGTACTTTTACGCAAACGCCTTTTTTATGGAATTTTTGACTACCTATCAAAAACATATCGCTGATGCGCTGACGAACGCAAACCAAGCAAAATCGCCACAGGGACTTTATGCACCCATAGACTATTTACTTGCCTTGGGAGGTAAACGCTTGCGCCCAGCCTTGGTGCTTATGGCATGTGAGGCATTTGGTAAAGACCCTAAAAAAGCTCTTCCAGCAGCAAAGGCGGTAGAAATTTTCCACAACTTTACCCTAATGCATGACGACATTATGGATAAAGCCGTTGTGCGTAGGGGTGCACAAACCGTACATGAAAAATGGGATGTAAACACAGCCATTCTTTCTGGAGACGCCATGTTGGTGCAGGCGTATGAATGTTTGAATGCTTATGACGCAACGCTGTTTCAATCCCTGACAAAGTTGCTTAGCAAAACGGCTTTGGAAGTTTGTGAAGGACAACAATATGATGTTGATTTTGAATCGCGCGATGATGTAAGTATTGAAGAATACTTGGAGATGATTCGGCTTAAAACGGCGGTTTTGGTAGGCTGCGCATTACAAATGGGCGCTCAAATTGCGGGAGCCTCAGATAAGGACGCAAGGCAGTTGTATGCTTTTGGCGAGCAGTTGGGAATTGCGTTTCAATTGCAAGACGATTACCTCGACACTTTTGGCGATGCCGCTAGTTTTGGCAAACGCATAGGGGGTGATATCGTCGAAAACAAAAAAACAATTTTGGTGCATTTGACCACCAAAAATGGGACATCCGCACAACGCGAAAAACTTCGTGCTTTTCTCGCTGAAATGCCTAAAGATGAGCATCAGAAAATAGCTGCAGTAACCCAACTTTTTCAGGAAGCTGGTGCCGACACGGCAACGCTGGAACAAGTGCAACAGTACACCCAGAAAGCCTTTGAAGCTTTAGAAAAAGTAAGTCTATCTCCAGAAATGAAGCAACGCTTTATTGCTTTTGGAAACGGGCTAATGCAACGCACGCGCTAATCGACGAAAAAGCTGTTTTACAAACAAGCCAACAGGAAAGCTTCGCATAATCTTAACCTCTTCCAAGAAAGTAGTTTTCTCATCTAAAAACCGAAGGATAGTCAGGGGGTTGTTTCGTTGAAACATCCGTGAAAACAGAAAACTACCTAGATTGTTGTGGCGCGCCAAAACATCTAAAAAAAGCAAATCATACCACCAAAAACGGCTACGCTTTTCAAACCCTTTCATGTTGTCATTTTTTTGTAAAAATTCCACGAGTTGTTTAGCCTTACGCTCGATAGTTTTAAAGGTAAATCCGGTACTGGCTTTGGTCCAACCCCCAGCCGAGCCGATGTGAAGCACTCGCTTGCTGTTGTGCTTGGCAAATCGATAACACGTCATGGGAATGCTGCCCTGCTCGGTTTCCTCAATGGTGTAGTTTCGGATATTTTTTTGGGACAAATACGCTCTAATTTCGCACTCATATTCCGCTTTTTTGAGCAAGTTTTCAGAGAATAGCGTGTATTCTACCAAGGCTTCGGTTGCACTTGTAGGAAGGACATACATAAAGCGTGTATTGCCTTTTTGCGGTACGCTAAAATCCATAAAGGTTGCTGAGGTGTCGTCAAAACACGGCGCGTCGGTTTTGATAAACCATCCCACAAAATGCTGTTGTAAAACAGGGTAGTTGGTTTGCTTTTTTAGCACGTTCCAGTCCAGAATACTGTTAAAAAAATAGGTGCACTTATAGCGGTTTTTATTTGTAGTTACGGTAACAAGTTCAGGATGTTCTTGAAAGCCTTCAACAGCTTCAAAGCGCAAGTCTACATTATGATGTTTTGCGATGCGCGCCCGCATACTTTTGTAGTAAGCATCACTCCGAATTTTTTTATATGCCATAGGCGCAATAGATGCTTGCAACTCTACGGTGGGAGATTGAAAGGTTATGCAATCCCAACTTTTTGCTATAGTTTGGTGCCATGGGCTATTTTCCTTTCCCTCCCAAAAACACCAAGTGCGGTCGTTTGTTTTTGTTGCGTCTTTTTCAAGAATTAAAATGGAAGCGTTTGCAAACTTTTCATTGTCAAGTAGCTGCCCCAAAAGTTGTAGGGTAGCAGCACCCGCACCTGCAAAAATAAAATCGTAAACCCCTTTCTTTTTCACCTTTTCAAACCTACAAAAATCATTGTAATATCTGAATACGTATCTTTGTGTATATGTTCGATTCTTTAATTAACTTCTTTGAAAACATACCTCCTGTTCGAGGTGCATTATATGCAACGCTTTTTACTTGGGGATTAACGGCGTTAGGGGCCTCTTTTGTGTTCTTTTTTAAGACCCTGAACCGCGCTGTGCTTGATGGGATGCTTGGTTTTACCGGCGGGGTTATGGTGGCTGCGAGTTTTTGGAGTTTGCTTGCCCCAGGAATTGATATGAGTCCTGGCGAAGGCTTTGTAAAGGTTATTCCAGCAGCAGTTGGATTCACCTTGGGAGCGTTATTTATTTTTGGAATGGACAAAATATTACCACATGTTCACATAAATTTTAAAGAATCTGAAGGGATTAAAACTCCATGGCACCGTACCACACTGATGGTGTTGGCGATTACACTTCATAACATTCCCGAGGGGTTGGCTGTTGGCGTATTGTTTGGCGGGGTTGCTGCGGGCATTCCGGAAGCTTCAATTGCCGGTGCGGTAGTACTGGCACTTGGAATTGGCATTCAAAATTTTCCAGAAGGCGTTGCGGTTTCTATGCCTATGCGCCGTTTGGGACTAAGTCGAAGAAAAAGCTTTTTTTATGGACAGGCTTCCGCCATTGTTGAGCCCATTTCTGGGGTGATTGGTGCCATTGCAGTTACGTTTTTTACCCCCATTTTGCCGTATGCCCTTGCCTTTGCAGCGGGGGCTATGATTTTTGTTGTGGTTGAAGAAGTAATCCCCGAAACGCAACAAGATAAATATACCGACATTGCTACACTTGGCTTTATTGGAGGCTTTGTGGTGATGATGATTTTAGACGTAGCCTTAGGGGGCTAGTGGCACCCACAATCTTTAGTAGCACAACCCGAGGTTGTTTTTTTGCGGGGTCTATATTTCTGAACCAAAAAATAAACCGCCCACAAAACCGCTACACTGATAATTACTTTTTCCATATCAAATACTAAAATATTGAAATGTTGCTAATGCGCCCAAGTAGGCTATTGCTGTCATTACAAATAGCTGAATGGCAGGCCAACGCCAACTGTTGGTTTCTTTTCGAACTATGGCTAACGTACTCATACATTGCATAGCAAAAGCATAAAACACCATCAGCGACAAGCCCGACGCTAAGGTAAACACTGGACGTCCGTCTGAATAGGTTTCTGCTGCCATACGCTTTTTGATGGTTTCCTCTTCTGCTTCACCCACATTATAAATGGTTGCCAATGTGCCTACAAACACTTCACGCGCGGCAAACGAACTTACAATGGCAATGCCAATTTTCCAATCATAGCCCAACGGGCGAATGAGTGGCTCAATGCCCTTTCCGATAATACCTAAATAGGAGTGTTCCAGTTTGTAAGCGTTGAGGTGTTGCTCATAGTGTGCATCGTGAACCGAAACGGTTTTGGCTATTTCTTCTGGCGCATTTTTAAAGGTCTCACTTGGCCCATTAGACGCCAATACCCAAAGCAAAATGGAAATCGCCATGATCACTTTTCCCGCTTCAAGCACAAACGATTTTGTTTTTTCAATGATGGTAAGCACCACATTTTTAAGCAACGGGATGCGGTAGTTTGGCATCTCTACCACAAAGTAACTTTTTTGGTTTTGCGGCATCGTTTTGTGCAAGACTAACGCTGCCAAAAGCGCCATGGCAAAGCCTAGGAGGTAAAAAATCATAAGTACTAACCCTTGTAGGCTTGCGCCTAAAATCCGTTCGTCGGGGATAATCAAACTGATTAAAATAAGATACACTGGAAGGCGTGCCGAACAGGTTGTAAAAGGGGTTACCAAAATAGTAACCAGTCGTTCTTTCCAATTTTCAATATTACGGGTTGCCATGACTGCAGGGATTGCACAG
>CAZSSZ010000024.1:0-13444 GCA_964609755.1 uncultured Flavobacteriaceae bacterium
AAGGATACCACCATAGCACGCATCCTAAAGTTTAAATACCCCGTTTGTACCACGCATCGCATACAGGCATCTACAAGTGGATAGCCCGTTTTTCCTTCTTTCCACGCTGAAATAAACCCTTCGTTTACGGTTTTGTTCAGTTGATGATATCCTGCATTAACGCTTGCAAACTCCATGTTGGTTTCCATCTCAAATTTTTGAATAAAATGGGCTTGCCAGCGCAACCTCGAGGTAAACGCATTGATTTGAAAAGCACTTGCCCCAAGGGTTTTGGTTTGTTTGGCACGCTGCCATACATAGCGCACCGATAGGTTTCCCCACGCCAAATAGGGCGACACCCGCCCACAATGGACACGTGCTGCTTCGGGCTTTGAAATGGATTGTTGGTATTTTTTATGCCGTGTTTTTAAAAAGCTATCTAAATAGGCTAGCCCCTTTTGGGTACCCCCTTCTTGAATTCCGTCAATGGTTTTGGGGGTAAGAGGTATCTCGTCAATAGGGAATGCGTTTTTGGGAACAAAATTTTCTTCAGATGCCGAAAAGGGTTTGATGGGTTGCATCATAAAGTTTGTCCAATAGCTGCGCCAGTTTTTGCGGTTGGCAAGTCCTCTAAACACCCCATTATTCACGTGTTCTGCCCAATGGATTTTTTGTTGAGCACACCATTTTTTAACCTCCCTATCTCTTTTATACGTACAGTTCAAGCCGGTTTCTTGCATGGAAAATAGCGTATTGATGTGCCATTTTTCGCTTAATTTCTCCAAGACAGTGATTACTTCTCCGCGAACACAATGCACCTTAGTGTTATATGTTGCAAGTGCTGCGTTTAGGGCTACTAACGATTGCCGGATAAAATTTTTATGACGTTCGTGATAGTGAGCTTCGTTTTCTAGACTGGGTTCAAAAATATAGACTAGGAGTAGGGGCATGTTGTTTTCAATGGCATTTTGCAGCCCTTCGTTGTCTAGAAGTCGCAAATCGCGCTTAAACCAAAATACGTTTATGTTTGGTTTAGAAAGCATCCGGATTTTCCATGATTTTATATGCACGCTCCTTAATTTTTGCCAATTCCTCAGGGTTGATTTTCCCTAACAAATTGTACATCATCCCCATGCGATTGTTGCCGCGTAACTCTTCCCTTTTATCATCTAAGAAATTCCAATAGAGGCTGTTAAAAGGGCACGCATCATCCCCGGTGCGTTTCTTTTTGTCGTAGGAGCAATGTGCACAGTAATTACTCATTTTATTCACATACGACCCCGACGACACATAGGGTTTTGTTGCCAAAATACCCCCATCGGCATACTGGCTCATCCCTCTTGTGTTGGGCAGTTGTACCCACTCTACGGCATCGGCGTAAATACCCAAATACCAATCGTCTACTTCATCGGGGTGGGTTTGTAGTAATAGGGCAAAATTGCCCGTAATCATCAGGCGTTGAATGTGGTGCGCATAGGCATTGTCCAAACTGTTTTTGATACTTGTTTTAAGGCAATTCATCTTAGTATCCCCTGTCCAATAAAAATGAGGAAGTTTCCCGAAATTGTTCAGTTCGTTTTTTTGTTTGTAGGCGGGCATCTCTTTCCAATACAACCCACGAATGTATTCGCGCCATCCCAAAATTTGCCGAACAAACCCCTCTATTTGCGATAAGCTGATGCTTCCTTCACTTTTTCTGTAGGCTGCAATGGCAGCTTCAATCACCTCGGCTGGATCAATGAGTTTTACGTTAAGGCTAAACGAAATTCGGGCGTGAAACAAATTTGTTTCGTCTTGGTGCATGGCATCTTGATAGGTGCCAAAATCTTGCAACAGGTGCTCGCAAAAATAATCGAGTTGTTTGAGCGATTCATCTCTTGAAACAGCAAACAAAAATGGGTTGTCGTCAAATGTGCCAATGGTTTCAATTCCAGCAGCTTTTACTTGCGTATAGATTTCTTTTGCCAAGCTTGCGTCGGGAGTGTAGGGCGGAGGTATACGCCCTCCTTTCCAAGTGTTTCGGTTGAATTTATCGTAGTTCCAGCTTCCTCCTTCGGGTTGCCCGTCTACCATAAGGTATTGGTGTTTTTTGCGCATATAGCGATAAAAAAACTCCATGACTAACGCCTTTTTGCCTTTGTAAAATTCCGCTAATTCAGTACGAGTAGTCAAAAAATGCTCCGTATCATAGCCTTTGGTTCGAACACTTAGGCTTTTGCATATTTCGTTAAGCTGTTGATCTAATCGGTATTCATCGGGGAGTTGGTATGCAAATGCGGATGCATCCAGAAGTTGCACAACGTTTTCAATATTTTTTTTGAGATCATGGCAGTTGTTGGGGTCATCAATGGTGTAATACAATACTTGGTGTCCGTCCTGCTCCAGTTTTCGTGCAAAAGTGCGCATGGCAGCAAAAAAGGCAACCACTTTTTGGATGTGGTGTTTCACATAGTCCGTCTCTTGACGCATTTCAAACATCACATACAAAACCCTATTGTCGAGCGCTGCAAACCATGAATGGTTTTCGTTTAGTTGGTCGCCAAGTATGAGTCGTATTTCCATTAGAATAGGGTTGTTTGTAACCAGGTTTTTTGGTAGGTATTTTTAGGGTCATAGCGTTCGGCTTGCCATGCAATGTTAAATTTTCTGTCGCGGGGATCGTTCCCCACGCCGGCATTGTACATCCAGTTTCCGTAATTGCTGTGTACATCGTAATCAATAAGCATCGCCTCAAAATAGGCGGCGCCTATGCGCCAATCCAGATGCCATTCTTTACTAAAAAAACTCGCCACATTTTGCCTGCCACGATTGCTCATAAATCCCGTTTCGGCAAGCTCACGCATATTTGCATTAACAAAAGGTTCGGGTGTATTGCCGTCCATCCATTTCTGAATGCGGTTTTTGTTCGAGCTCCAATCGTATGCTTTTTCTAAAATCCCTCCGATTTTAAAAATAGCATTGCCGTGCTTTAACGAAATATACTTAAAATAATCGCGCCAAATCAGCTCAAAAATTAACCAATAGGTGGAATCGTTTTTGGTGACGCTATGCTCATATTTCTTTACTTCTGCGTAAATCTCACGCGCTGATATGGATCCAAACGCCAACCAAAGCGATAGCTTGGAACTGTATTTTTTCCCTAACAATCCATTACGGGTTTTTTTGTAATAAGAGAGTTGTTCGGTTTCCCAAAAATATTCATCAATACGTTCCCATGCAGCTTTTTCCCCACCCACAAACGGAATGGCAGTTCGTGCGTCATTCTCTACTTTTTCATAGCCCAATGTGGTTAATGTAGGCAGTTCGGCCACTTCGTTAAGTAGGTTTTCTTTGGGCATGGCACTTGGCACAGAAAATGGCGATCTTACAGTAGTGTGTTTTTCGCATTTTTTTCTAAATACGGTAAACACCTCGGGGATGCTGGCAATATCCATCGGTGTATCTTCGGGATGAAACAAAAACTGGTCATAAAATTCATGTGTTTTGATACTTTTCGGAATTTCATTTGCTTCTTTTACTTCTTCATGTGTCCATTCCTTTTGCGCGTATATATCGGTAATGTTGTGCTGTTGTTGCAATTCCGTAAGTGTTTTGTTCCAATTGCCTACGGTTACCCAAAGTGATATGTTTAGCGCAGCCAGGTCTTTTTGGAGTTGCTCCAGAGTTTGCAGTAAAAAGTGGGCACGGAAACGTTCCATCTTTTTAAATCCCCACGGGGTAGGCTCAAGCCATTGTTGTGGTAAATGATAAACACCCACAACCTTTTCGTGACTGTGTACTGCCTCCCAAAGCGCTTTGTTGTCGCGCACACGAAGGTTGTTTTTGAACCATACTAGTCCTGTTGTTTTTGTCTTTTGCATTTTTCGCTACAGTATACTACGGTGTCCCAATTGTTACGCCATTTTTTACGCCAAACAAACGGTCGTTCACAGATGGGGCAGATTTTTTGGGGCAAGTGTTCTTTTTTAACGCCTTTCATGTTGCCAAGGCTTCTTTGTAAGTTGCCAAGCAGCGTTCTCGCGCAGCTTTATGTTCCACAATAGGCGAGGGGTAGTCTAAGGATTGGTATTCCGGCACCCACTTTTTGATATACTTGTGATCTTTATCGAATTTTTTAACCTGTTCAGTGGGGTTAAAGACACGAAAATAAGGAGCTGCATCTACGCCACAACCCGCAACCCATTGCCAATTTCCAACGTTGCTTGCTTGTTCGTAATCAAGTAGTTTTTCAGCGAAATAGGCTTCGCCCCATCGCCAATCAATAAGTAAGTGTTTGCACAAAAAACTGCCTACTAACATCCGCACGCGGTTGTGCATAAAACCAGTTTGATTTAGCTCGCGCATCCCTGCATCTACTAGCGGGTAACCCGTATTGCCCTCACACCATTTTTTAAATTCTTCTTCGGTGTTACGCCATGCAATGCGGTCGTATTGGGGTTTAAAACTCGCCGTGGTCGTGTGCGGATAATGCCATAAAATTTGCATAAAAAACTCACGCCACACCAGTTCTTTCAAAAAAGTATTGTTGATGCTTTTTTGGGCTTTAGCAATTAACGTCCTAACCGAAATAGATCCAAACCGCAAGTGAATGCCCAATCTACTGGTGCTGTCAAGTGCTGGAAAATTCCGGGTATCTTCATATGCATCCATTAATGCTTTTGTGCTGGCACCTTCCGGAATGTTGTGTTGTCCTTTTTCAAACCCCATTTCATCCAAAGTAGGGATAGGGTCAGGCGTATATTTATGTAGGTTTTTTAGTCCTTCTTCCGAGGGATAATTTGGAACGCCTTCTTCTTCCATTTTGGCAATCCAAACGCGTGAGTATGGCGTGTAGACTTTATAGGGTGTCCCGTCCTTCTTTAGTACCTCGTTGGGTGCAAAAAGTATTTGGTCTTTAAAGGTTTTAAAGGATATGTTGAGCGCCTTTAGTTTTTCGGCAATGGCCTGATCTCTTTCTTGCGCATAAGGCTCATAGTCTTCGTTTGTATACACTGCAGTAATGCCAAACGCCTTGCACCATTTTGGAATAAGTTCTAATGGATTTCCTTTTTCGGCAACCACACCACTTCCCAAAGACGAAAAGGTTTGGTGTAATCTTGCTATTCGCTGATGAATAAACGCAACGCGGGCATCGTTTTTGGGGAGTTTATTTAAAATGTTTTCATCGAATACAAATGCGGGAATTACGGCTTTTCCATCCTGCAACGCATGATACAAACCGGCATTATCGGTTACACGTAAATCTCTACGAAACCAAAATAATATCATCCACTAACATTTAATGCTGACATACCGCCGTCAAGTCCTAAAACCTGACCTGTCATCCAACCGCTTTTTTCTGAGAGTAAAAACGCTGCCAGTTGCGCTACATCTTCAGATGTTCCAATGCGTTGTAATGGGTGACGTAGGGCAGCTTTTTCTTTTTTCACATCGTTGTTTAAAAATCGATTTGCTAAGGGGGTATCTGTTATTGAAGGGGCTATTACATTCACGCGCACTTTGGGTGCCCACTCGGCTGCTAACGCGCGACCAAGTCCCTCAACAGCTCCTTTTGAGGCTGCTACACTTGAGTGGAAGGGCATCCCTGTTTGTACCGCCACCGTGCTAAACAACACGACGCTAGCTTGTTCGCTTGCCGCCAATAGGGGTAAGACTTGCTGAAGAGTACGAACCGCCCCCATCACATTGATTTCAAAATCGTTTGTAAATGCTTCAGGCTTTAAGCCTTTAAAAGGACGTAAATTGATGCTGCCGGGACAGTAAACAAAACCATCTAACTTTTCAGGAAGCTGATCTAGGGTCAGCGAATCTTCCAGCACATTAAACGGGATGTGTTTTACGTTTTTGCCGTTAATTCCTTCTGCCGTTCTCGAAGCCACAATAATATTAGCATCTGTGGGTAAAAGATCAATGATTTGATTTCCAATACCATAGCTGCCTCCAATGAGTAAATAGTTTTTCATTTTTAAGAATTAAAAATTTCGTTCAATGCTTTTTCTCTATAATCAAAAATCTGCTTCACTTTAAAGCGAACAAACACCGCGTGTGCTATCCAACCCAATGGACCAAGCGGAAGTTTGTAATCCACAATATCTTCCATGAGTACGCCCTTTTCTGTTTTTTTTATAAAATGTTTGTGATGCCAAAAGGTGTAGGGTCCAAATCGTTGCTCATCAACAAAATAGCTACCCTCTTTTACGTGCGTAATTTCTGTAACCCATCTGAACGGAATTCCCAAAACGGGCGTTAGTCTGTATTGAATAATTTGTCCGGGAAACATCTTTTGTTCGTCACCCGATAGGATATCAAAACCCATATAATTTGGTGTAATGCGTTTCAGGTTTTTCGGGTCAGACAGAAATTCCCATGCCTTGTCTATGCTGGTGTTAAGTTCTTGTTTGGAAGTGTATTGGTACATCACGTATGTTTTATGCAAACATACAATTTGTTTAACGTTTAACCGAACAATGTTAAACAAAATTATTTATCAAATTTCTCTTTTAAGGCCTTTTCTGTTTGTAAGATAGCGATAAATGGAAGCAGCGACACCAATACAATGGCAATCCAAATATGTAGTTTTTGAAATTCAAGCAAGAAGAAAGGGGCACAACACAAGAGGTTATAATAGCCTACTTGGATAATGTGTTTTGCAGATTCTTTTTGAGCAAAATCCCAATGGTCTTGACTTTTTTTAGAGCGTGAGGTACGGTAGCCATAAAAATCATTGATCTTTTTTGGGGGGTATTTTTGCATAATCCATCCTGTGATGATGAATATCATGCCGCACAAGCCAAATGTTAGAATTGCAGGGTTAATTTCCATGTTTTGAAGATACAAAAAAGCGAAAAGCTAATACGGCAAGTGCCATTCCTGCAAAAGGAGCTGTGAGGTAAAGCCACATGGGCTCCCAATGATTTCCAATTAACGCAGGTCCTAGAGAACGCACAGGGTTCATTGAAGCGTTTGTAAGCGGCCCTGCAAACATAGCTTCTAGTAGGATTACACTTCCTACTGCCAATCCAGCAACGGGTCCAATTTCTTTACTACCTGTGCTGATGTGCAAAATGGTTATCATCAAGAAAAATGAGAGTAACAATTCCAACCAAAATGCGCTAACGTGTGGAATGGTGGGTAGGGTAGCACCAATAAATTCACTTTCGGGAAGTAGTGTTTTTACAGCTACACTTGCCATTATCGCTCCTAGCGTCTGAGTAATTATATATGCGGGAACTTTTTTCCATGAAAAGCGTTTTGCCAAGGCAAAAGACACCGTTACTGCAGGGTTGAAATGCGCCCCTGATTGTTCACCAAAAGCGTAAATCATTACCATTACGATGAGCCCCCAAGTGATGGCTACCCCTTCGTGGGCAACGGCTCCTGTGGTTTCATTTACTGCCATTGCGGCTGTGCCACAAAAAACCATGGCAAAGGTTCCTACAAATTCGGCGTAAAGTGCTGTGCGTATAGACATATTGCAAAACTAAGTTCCAAAGATTACCAAAATGTTACGTTATCGAAATAGGGTTTCAAAAGTGTGTAGGTTTTATGTGTGGGGAGTCCCACTACGTTGGTGTAAGCACCTTCAATTTTCACAACTCCAATATGCCCAACCCATTCTTGAATCCCATAGGCACCGGCTTTGTCTAGGGGTTTAAAGTTTTTTACATAGTGTGTTATTTCAGCTTTGGACAAATTGCTAATGGTAACTTTTGTAATAGCATTTACACAAGTTTGTTTCGACACAGTAGTTAGGCAAACCGAACTAATCACTTCGTGTGTTTTGCCCGAAAGGGACATGAGCATTTCGATTGCTTCCGCTTCATCTTTGGGTTTGCCAAGCGCAACGTCGTTGTGCCATACAATGGTGTCTGCGGTGATTACTATTTCGTTTTGCTGTAGTAATTTTTGCTGTGCTTTTCCCTTTAGTTTCGCCAAATAGTCTGTAATGACTGCACCTTTTAATTCTGACGCATAAACCTCATCTACTTCAATAACACGTTGCTCAAACGGAATATTCATCTGCGTAAGCAATTCCACCCTTCGCGGCGATCCGGAACCTAAATACAGCTTGTAACTCATTTGCTATCGTTGCGCGCGTTGGTAAGTACTCCCCATTTGCCTTGAACTTTTAGCACTTGCTCAATCACATCACGAACACAACCTTTGCCTCCGTTCTTGTGTGAAATATAGTCTGCGGCAGCAAGCACTTCCGGAACAGCATCATTTGGGCAGCATCCCATACGCGCCATATTCATGGCAGCGATATCTGGAATATCATCGCCCATAAAAAGCATTTCGTCATAGGGGATATTGTATTTTTCGGCATATTCGGTAAGTACGGAACCTTTTTGATGCGCCCCCAAATACACATCACCTACGCCAAGCTGTTCCAACCGAAGGCGCACGGCTTCATTCGTCCCACCTGAAATAATGGCAACTTTAAAACCAGCATGCAAGGCAGCTTTTACGGCATAACCGTCTTTGGTGTTCATGGTACGCACCATTTCGCCATCGGGTAAAATGGTAATGCCACCATCGGTGAACACACCATCTACATCAAAGACAAATGTGGTAATGTGACGAAATTCTTCTTTATAACTCATGAGTTGTGTGTGTTAAAAATAGATTGACTTAAAATGCGGTAAAGTTCGGCTTCTTTTTCAGATAAAATCGAAAGGTGCTTTTCTTGTGTTTTAAGGTCGTTGCGTTTGGCAGGGCCAGTTTGTATTTGGCTTGCTTGGTATGCCAAAACTCGTTTAAATGTTTCGCTAATCAATGGATGTAATAAAGAAAAAGGAACTTCTGCTTTTGTGGTAATTTGTTGACTTGTGTTGAGCAAATGATTGCAAAAGTTATTTGCAAAAACCGCAGCCGTGTGCAGGTGTAAACGTTGTTGCTCGGATATTTCATGCACTTCTTTGCTCAGTAAATGCGCTAGCGATTTTAGCATTTGCATGTCATCTTGGTTTTCCGCTTCTAGGCATATGGGAATCTTGTTCCAATCAATAGCGTGATGTTGGATAAAACTTTGCAATGGATAAAAAACCCCTTTTCGCGGTATAGTTTCAAGTGCCTTTATTGACACTGCCCCTGCGGTATGTGCTACCAAGGCATCAGTATCTTTTAATTCCTTTGCGATGGATGGTATGGCATCGTCTGAAACGGCAATAAGGCAAATATCGGTCTGAGTATCGTGTTGATATTTCGCAAAATAGGGTGTTTTGTGAGAGGTTATCGGAGGTGTGGCTCTTCTTCCAATCCATTGAACACATTCAATTTGAGGGCACTTTTCAAAGGCTTTCACCAAATGTATGGCGAGATTTCCTGTCCCTATAAGTGCGATGCGCATCATGGCTCAAAATTACGAATAAGTGACTACTTTAAGTATGGGTTTGTATTATTTCATTAGGTTTGCAAAAAATTTGCACATGATGACGAATCAAACCTTTACCATGATAAAACCCGATGCTGTATCCAATGGACATATTGGGGCTATACTTGGTAAAATTTCAGCAGCTGGTTTTAGAATTGCCGCCCTAAAAATGACACAACTCACCAAATCAGATGCTGAAGCGTTTTATGCGGTGCATAATGAGCGTCCCTTTTTTGGGGAATTGGTTGCCTTCATGACCAGTGGGCCTATTGTGGCTGCCGTCCTAGAAAAGGAAAATGCAGTTAATGATTTTCGTACCTTGATTGGAGCTACCAATCCTGCTGAAGCTGCCGAGGGTACTATTCGCAAATTGTATGCTACTTCTATGGGTGAAAACGCCGTACACGGTTCGGATAGCGATGAAAATGCAGCTGTCGAAATTGCATTTCACTTCTCGGGTAGAGAACGATTTTAACGCAATACTAATTTTTTAATACACTCTTTTCCGAGTCCTTCGTTAAGCATGGCAATGATGTTTTCTTTGCCATAACTTAGTTCTTCACGAAGTACCGACGAGGATAAGCTAACATGTAGCGTATCGCCTACCAGTTTTACAGACGCTGTATAGGCTTGAACGCCCGAACCTAGCAATTCTGCCCAGAGAGCTTCTGTTTTGGCACTGTCCAGTCCCTTTTCCAGTTTGTTGGTTTGGGTAAACTGACGCAGTACCTCGCCCAAATGTTGCGGTTCATCTTTCCGAGCACTCATGGGACATATCTTTTATAATGAAACACAATACCCCTTGCGTCTTTGAGTTGGAGTTCGTTTTCGTGAAGCCTTACCACTTCTTCTTGCCAGCTATGTTTTTGGCGGGAGTATGTGAGTATACACGAATTTTCTTGAAAGGAAACCGTAAACCCAATGGCATCATTGGTATTGTTAAATTGATTTCCAAAAAGGGGTTTTAGCTTCTTTCGAAACCCTTTGGTGTCCGTTAATTCAAAAAAATCTACCTTCACGGTTCCTGTGTATGGGCGAATTTCTCCATTGGGGGCTTCGGCTTTTGCAATGACCCAATACCCATGAAGCCATTTCAAATTTTCGGGGGTTACCTTAGGCGAACACCCAATCAGCAACAGACACACAAGAAGGTAAGCTACTCTCATATTTGGTGCAATTCAAAGGGTTGTCCGGTTTGTTTAATGACCTCGGCGGTGCGTTTAGGGTGGGTATCCGTGATAAATAATTGCCCAAACGAAGCCTCGTGAACCAGATTTATAATTTGCGCAACACGTTGTTCGTCTAGTTTGTCAAAAATATCATCTAGAAGCAGCAGGGGAGTAACTGCGGTTGTTTTTTTGAGCATATCAAATTGCGCCAATTTCAGCGCAATCAAAAAGGATTTTCGTTGTCCCTGGCTTCCAAATTTTTTAATGGGGTAGCCATCAATTTCAAATGCCAAATCGTCTTTGTGAATGCCTACAGTAGAAAATTGTGCCAGCACATCATGTGGAGTGGCTTGTTGCAGTAGGGTAGCAAAATCACCCTCTAGTAACTGACTTTGGTATACCAAACCAACGCTTTCATTACCGTTACTGATGGTGGCATAGCGTTTTTGAAATAAGGGTTCAAAAGATGCCAAATATTGGATACGCGCCCGATGAATAGGCGTGCCAAGTTGCACCAATTGATCGTTGTAAATGTCTAGGGTTTCATGAGCGTTTTGCGCAAAACGCCCCATTTGCTTTAGCAGCGCATTGCGCTGTTGCACTATTTTTTGATATTGGATAAGCTGCTGTAAATATATCTTATCTGCCTGCCCAATAAGTTGGTCAATAAAACTACGTCGGGTTTGACTGCCCTCAGTAATAAGGTCAACGTCGGCGGGTGAAATCATGACTGTGGGAAGCAACCCAATGTGGTCCGAAAGCTTACTGTATTTTTTCCCATTTCGAATAAAAATTTTAGAAGCCTCCCTTTTCAATTGACATGCTATGCGCTCTGTATTTTTTTCACGAACAAAATGCCCTTCAATGCGCATAAAATCTTCGCTGTGCTGAATGGTGTGTGCATTTATCGAAGTAAAATAACTGCGTCCCATCGCCAAATGGTAAATGGCATCAAGGGTGTTGGTTTTGCCTTTTCCGTTGTTTCCTACGAAGCAATGAATGGGTGCTTCAAATCGATATTCTGACGAAGAAATATTTTTGTAATGGGTGATATGTAAGGCGTTTAGCCGCAAGTTGCTCATGCCAAAAAATGAAATGCAAATCTAGCCCCAAAATAAACATTTTAGTGGCAAGGCGGTATTGGAATAAAAATTTTATTTTTGCCTCCACAACTTTTTAGATATGGCTACATACAAGAAACGCGGCGGTAAAGCAAAATCGTCCCAACAACAAACTCCAGAACAGGAAAGTGTTACTGCTGAAGTATTTAGTACACTCGATACATCTGCAGGAAAAGCTGAGGCTTGGGTGGCACGTAATCAAAACTATATTTTGACAGCTATTGGAGCTGTGGTGGTTATAGTTCTTGGGTATTTGGCGTATCTAAATTTTGTTGCAAAGCCGTTAAATGAGGAGTCTACGAACGCCATGGCGCAAGCACAAGCCTATTTTAAAGCGGGTATGGAAGATCCCACAGTGCAGGATTCGTTGTTTGTTTTGGCACTTGATGGCGATGGAGTTGCTCCAGGGTTTCTTCAAATCATTGAGGAGTATGGGAGTTCAGACGCAGCACAATTGGCAAATTACAATGCCGGTATGATTTATTTGCAACAGAAAGCATACGACAATGCTATTTCGTATTTAGATGACTTTACTACAGAGGATCCTATTTTAGGTGCGCTTGCACTTGGAGGAATTGGTGATGCCTTTGCAGAGCTAAATCAATTGGAGGATGCTTTAGCGTATTACCAAAAAGCAGCGGATTTTTCAGAAAACAATTTGACTACACCTCGTTTTTTACGCAAAGGTGCTCAGGTGGCTTTAGCCATCGATAAGGCTAAAGTAGCTGCCAAATTGTTACAAAATTTAAAAGAAAACTTCGCTTCTTCACCCGAAGCAGCCAACGTGGATGTGCTTTTGGCACAAGCCCAACAGTAAATATATTTCGTATGGCAACTGCCCAACATGGTCAGCTGGATTTAGATGCTCTTCCAAACGCAAGCAAACTTCGTGTTGCCATTGTGGTTTCGAGTTGGAATGCTTCCATTACCGAAAATTTGTACCAGGGTGCGTTAGCTGTTTTATCGCAAAAGGGCTGTACTAAGGTTAATCGTATTGATGTTTCTGGAAGTTTCGAATTGATTTACGGTTGCAAAAAAGCGGTTCATAGTAATGTTGATGCGGTGATTGCTTTAGGGAGCGTAATTCGTGGCGAAACAGCGCATTTTGATTATGTGTGTCAAGCGGTATCAAATGGCATTAAAGACCTTAACCTTTTGGGAATAGTTCCCGTTATTTTTGGTGTTTTGACCGATGATACTTTGAAACAAGCGCAAGCCCGAAGTGGAGGTAAACTTGGAAATAAAGGCGCAGAAGCCGCTGCCGCTGCCATTCAAATGGCAAAATTATCTATTTAAAGTACTTTATAGGAACCCACAGCATTCCAAAGCATTCACCTTCTTCTTTACCAAGGTGTTTGTGATGCATTTTATGTGCCCTTCGTACACCTCGTGCGTAGCGGTTATTGGCGTTACGCCATATCTTAAAGCGCTGATGAATAAAAATATCATGCACCAAAAAATAGGCTAAACCGTAAGCGAAAATCCCGATGCCAATAGCAAGTCCGGGAGCAAATCCATATTCACCCCAAAGAATCACACAGCATGCGCTAACAACGGCATAGAAAATAAAGAACAGGTCGTTGCGCTCAAACCACGAATCATGGTCTTTGTGGTGGTGGTCTTTGTGGAGCGACCACAAAAATCCGTGCATGACAAATTTATGTGTAAACCAAGCCATGAATTCCATAACAAAAAAAGTGCCGAAAAAAATACCGACTTGCGCCAAAATACTCATAAGACGTAGGGTTTAAAGGACATTAAATTGATACCGGATAAACGAACGCGCCAAAACATCAACCTTT
>CAZSSZ010000025.1:0-13241 GCA_964609755.1 uncultured Flavobacteriaceae bacterium
CTTTTAATTACTTGTTTTCAAATGGAGATGCTCATTTCAAAAACTTTTCAGTGATTGAAACCGCACAGGGAGATTTTAAACTAAGTCCAGCCTATGACTTACTGAATAGTAGAATACATACTAACGATAGGGATTTTGCCTTAGAAGAAGGCTTGTTACCAAAGGTGAATGCTCAGGGAAAAGTGCTTGAACAATTTTATAAGCTAGCAGAAATGGCATCCATTTCGGAAAAACAAGTATATAAGGTTTTTAAAAACTTACTATCTAACGAGGAAAAAGTCGTAATGTATATTGAAGCCTCTTTTTTATCGGAAAAACTAAAAAGAAATTATTTACAAGCATATCAAACACGGTTTAAAAAACTTATGCGATCAGTTTAATTCACTCATTTTTGCCAGTAAACTCACTTTACTGGCATTTTTGAGTATTAGAAATGATGGTGCCATATATTGCACTTACACTCTGTTTTACAAGTCTTTTGATTGTATAAAACACAAAAAGTGCTTTAAGTTGCGCTTTTAGACTTGATTTCCTCTTCCTTTTTAAACCAAGTATGGTACACAAAATAAGCTCCTATACCCAAAACCAAAACAGATAAGGCAATTTTGAAGTTTTTGTTGCCGGTATGTAGTTGTTCGCATTCGCTTTGCAGCAGGTTCATTTCTGTGGGGATGTCTTTCAAGAAATCCAGTTCGTAGCAATTCACAATGTTTTTCATTTCAATTAGCTTTTAAGGTGAATAATTTTGAACTGTTTTTCAGCTTGTAGTAAATAGGCATAATCGTAAATGCAACTCCATTTCTTTTCGCCTTTTCTAATGGAATGGGAAATCAGGGTAGAATGCCGAATAAAAAGCCCAAAAACAGGGCTTAGATTAAGGTTTTATTTCCCAATACATACTGTGCTTTTTGTTTTTACGACATTGATAGCGTAGTCCCCCAAAAATAGATTTTGACAGTTGCTGATAGTAATGCAACAGACCGACTATAGCCGATACTTCTTCGGTGTAGGCGTTTTAGGTGTGTGCGAAGGGTTAGGTGCATACGCTCTATGTGATTGGTGCCAAACCGTTTGGTGTTGTGTAGTGCTTTGGGGATAAGCCATTGATACTGTTTTAGCCTGTCGGTATAAATGGTTTTTGCTGCTGCAAGTTGTAGGCTGGTAATCACGTGCCGTAGGGTTTTGTTGGTTCTAGGACCTACATTATAGCGAACAACCTGCCCACTTTCTCTGCAAAAAGCGCATACCAACCAAACGCCTTTTCTTTTGGACGCAACAAAAGTGCGCAACTCATCTACTTCATAGGTTTTGCCAAAGGCAAGGGGTGGAGGTTTTATTTGCTCAGCAATATGCCGTATTCTGTTAAGCACTGTTGTGGGCGATATGGCAAGCAGCCGTGCCATGCCTAAAATACCAACCCCTTCTTTGAGTAAGGCAACAATAGCTGGATTTGTATCAGGGGAATAGGCGTTGTAACTGTAGTCTTTTAGATACGTTTTGCCACAGCAGGTACAGCGGAAACGCTGTTTGCCTTGTGGGCTTTTTCCGTATTTGATGGTAGGAGCTTGGCAGCACAGGCTACCAACACGTTTGAAACATAAAGTTAGATTTGGAAGCATTTTAAAGGGTTTACGCGATTTTTTTGGGTGCTGTTAGGGGATTAGTAGGTTAAAATTTACGCATTTTTTTAACACAAAAAACAGATAATCAATAATTTAGACACGTTAAAAATACTCACCAACAGGTTTGGAATATTACCAATCTCTCTAAAGTAGATAGGATTGTTAGCAGCAAATTGATATGTTGACATTGAACTGTATTTTTCCGCAAACCTATCTATTTTGTTAAACCGTGCTGTGGCAGGGTCATAATCACGCCAACCAAAAGCAATGGTGTTTATATCTAACTCTTCTTCAAACTCTTTATTAGCATATTTATACTTCTCCCCCAAATTACTACTGGTAGTTTGCTCGTTATACCCTTTGTGCGCCAGTCCAAAAGGGTAGTAGTTGGTTTCAGAGACAATTTCGTTTTGGGAGTTGTCTAGTTTTCCAATCTTTAGGTCGTCAAACCAAGCGCTACCGCCATGTTGTCCCCAACCGTCTGCGTCTATTCTAATGTTTAGTTTGTCAATTTCGGGTTGTACCAACACCACTTTCTCCATATATACCCACTTGCCTTTTTGAGTTTCAAAGTGGTCGGAAAATGTGGTTTGGGAGGTCATTTTTTGGAGTTAAAAACACGTTTGGCACATTACCACTATTCAGTTAATATTAAACATTTTGTACAGCGAGTCTTCCTTACTTGAGGTTTCAATTAGAATTTTAGCATATTCTAAAGTTTCAATAGCATACGCATTATCTTTTAAAGCTATCTTGTAATCCTTTATGGAATTAATTGTAGAATCACTACCGTTAAAATAATTCTCAAGTCCTAGCATATAAAATATTAAATTATAATCCATTTCACCACTTGTCTCCTCATCTTTGAAATGATTATAGGCTTCTTCTAGAAGACCTAAAGCTTCCTGTTTATTTTGAAGTTTTAACAACAGAACCCCCTTTAACATTTTATAAACAGGCTCCTTGTCTAACTTAAAATTGCTCAAGTAATTGATGGCATTCTCATATTGTTCATCACTAATCAGCAAATTGATTTTAGCAACCTTATAAAAATCACTTTCTAAATCACATTTAATAGATTTATCAACATAAAACAAAGCAGAATCAATCTTATTTATTAAGGCATACTCCACGTACTTTTCGTTAAATTCTTTACAAGCTTTTTCTGAAAAACCTGTTATTTTTGAATTACAACTAACGTTGAAACAAATAATCAATAATAGTAGAAGTCTCATGATTTAAAATTTAAAAGAACTAGATGTGTTGAATACTCCTATTCTATTATTGTATTGGAGTTTAAATGTGGCTGTTGACCTAACTTTTACGGTGCTTTGGGGAGTTCGAGTAAAGTTTTTTGAAAGCAGTCTATAGTAGGGTAGACCTAACTTTAAAGTTGATCGCCCAGACACATTACTAGGATTATTACTTAGCGTAGGTGTTATAGAGCTAAAAGAAGGACTAGGATTGGCAATGTCTTTTCCAAGTGGAGTCCACTTTTGAATGCCAAAATCGCCTCCTATAGATTGTAATTGAACACCTGGGGCATTAGTTCCCGTACTCAAATCAACACTCAGGTTTACGCCTGTTATCTCAGTTTGACCATCTATTTTTTCGACTCCTGACTCTCCAGCATTTTCTACATTTAAATTATACCTAACTATTGCATCATTATCTAATATAGTGACGCCTGCACTTCCTTTTCCAGGACTACCTATAGCAACAGCGGACACAGTTTTCCATTGTAAGCGTTTATCGTCAGGAATTTTCATGTTACTTTTAACTTCTTCAAGGTCAGCACCTACATTTTGCCATTGTTCACCATTTTTGTCAACAAAATTTTCATCTGTTCTATCATGCCAAACAATTCGTCCTTGGCTATTTTTAAACCAATCATCATCCCAATCCCAAGAAATCATCCCCGTTGGATCTATATATTTTATGGGATTATTCCAAAACATGGCATAGGGGCTTTTGTCTAGTTGGCTGGGGTCATCTGCTAAAGGGTCAATTGTACGAGTTCTATTAATTTCAGGGTCATAAAACCTTGCCCCAAAATCATACCAGCCCAAATCTAATTCATCATTAAGTTCTTTCCCATTAAACTTCCAATTCTCCCCCAAATTACTTCTTGTAGTTTGCTCGTTATACCCTTTGTGCGCCAGTCCAAAAGGGTAGTAGTTGGTTTCAGAGACTATCTCGTTTTGGGAGTTGTCTAGTTGTTCTATTTTTAGGTCATCGTACCAAACCGTTCCTGTATAATGCCCATCAGCATCTATACGGAAATTAAAGGTCTTAATCTCTGGGGGTATAAGCACTACCTTTTCCATATATACCCACTTGCCTTTTTGGGTAGTATCCACATGATCAAATTTAGTGTAGTACCATGTTTCATCGGCATCTTTCATATGTAAGAAAAATTCCGCCCTATATACAGAAGGTTCTAAAAAAACCCACCCAGAGTACCTGTAAAGCGTAGGTTTTGTGTTGTTAATGGCAATCCACTCGTTGCTGTGTACGTAGTAGTCTGTCCACTTGCCGTTGGTGTTTAGTTTTATATACCCAGATTTACTACCGCTATGGGCTTTAGTTGTGTCAAAGCCTGTAATTTTTCGTCCGTACTTTGCCCCAACACTTTCCCAATCGCCCGTGCTTTTGTCTTCAAAATCGTCTTCCCACACGGTTACGCCACTGGTGTAGGGCGTGTCAATTTTGCCGTTTTTGTTGCTGTCGGCATAGCTAAGGCGGTTGTTGCCTAAGTGGTCTTTGTATTGGTAGGTATGTATAAATCTGCCATTTTTTTGCTCAAAATAGCCTTCGGGGGTATGCACAAACTCCAAAGAATCGTTTTTATACACGGCAAGTGGGGTATAGGTGGTGGTTTGTGGTCTTACGCCCTGTCCGTAATATACCTTTTTGTGCTTTGTCCCACTGGCATCGTAGGTGTAGCGCAGTGTTTTCATGCGCTGCCCCTTATAAACTTCAATCGGTAAATTTAGGTGGTTGTATTGCACGTTTATATGTTTGTTTTCATCCCTAGTCATGTTGCCGTTGCTGTCATAAAGATAGTCAAAACCATAGGTATTGCCATCCGTAAAGCCTTCGGAGTTTCTACTGTTGTCGGTTACAGACAATAATTGGTTGCCACTATAGGCGTAATTCAAATAATCAATCGTTACGCGTTCATCGCCAGAGCGGTACAGCCGTTTGATGTTCCCGTTACGGTCATAGTTGTACCACGTTCGGTAGGAGCCCCAGCGTTTTCCCGGGGCATAATAGGTTGCACTGCCCAGACGGTTAAGCCCGTCATACCAATACTGATAGCGGCGTTTAATGCCGTCGTTTGCCGTTGCCCACTCCGTGCGTTGTATGTTGCCGTTATAGAGGTTGCCGTAGTCTAAGGTAAAGCCAAACAAATCGTCACCCAACTGGTTGGGGTTGTTTATATGGCGTAGCCAGCCCCGTACGTTATAGGCATAGTCCACCCTTTGCAAACCGCCCCCCAGCGTTTTTTGCGCCAGTTGCCCCAGTTCGTCATAGCGGTTATGTACCAAGTCCTCTTTTTGCCCGTTTAGCGTAAGGTCGTGGTCTATCAGTCGCCCGGCATGGTCATAAACAAAATCGTCTACTTTGGTTAGCGTTTTGCCCCCTTTGGTTTGGGTGGTGGTGGTTTTTGTGGTGCGCCCCACAAAGTCCAGCGTATGCGTGCTTTGCGTCACCACCCCCGTAGCAGGGTTGTGCGTACCCTCATAAAGGGTTCTGCCTTTTTGGTCGTAGCCTATTAGGGTGGTAATCCATTTACTATTATCGGTATAAGTTGTTGTTGAGGTAGAACCATTTGGTCCACAACTAATGGTTATCGATGCTATTATTGAAAAATCTAATGGGTTTTTTAGCACCCTTACCCGGCTTCCCGTTTGCAGCCCTTGCGTTTGGGTACCCGTAACGGCATGGCTGGGTAGGGTCAGCCCCTGCTTGTCAAAAGTATAGCGGTCGTAAAAGTTTTCGGAATACAGGGTGCCTATGGGTTTGTCAATATGGGCTTTAAAGGCATTGTGGCTGCTGCCACTTACCCCCGTTACCAAGCCTGTTTTGGTTACCCTGCCAAAGGCATCGTATTCCGTTTTTAGGGCTTGGCTGTTGGCACGCATGTTGCCGTCGGCGGTCAGTACGGGGCGGTCTAGGGTATCGTAGGCAATGTATTCCCAGTCTTTACCGGGAATCTTGCGCTCCACGGGGCGGTTGCGGTGGTCGTAGCGGTAGTGGTACATCATGGTTTCCAATTGGTCTGCTAGTAGCGGTTTGTCGTTCCGCAGTTCGCCAATATGGCGGGAGAGGTAGAATCTAAAGTGCTTCATGGGCTCTTCGGGTAGTCCGCTAATGCTTACGCGGTTGCCTATCAAATAGCCTGTAATGGGTTTTCGCGTGAAGCTGCCATCTACTTTGGTGTAATACGCCCAGCCAGAAAGGCTTCCTGCGGGCAAGTCAACGCCCATAGGCGAAAGGTCAAAATGAGAACCGTTTTTGGGGGTATGTCCGCTAAGGTTATAGGCACCGTAATATAGCCGCACCGATTTGTCCCAACTGCCCAAATAGGCAGCACCCCATTTGCCTGCGCCATCGTTTATGGGCGTGGTAAAAAGGCCGTCATAGCTGCTAAGGGAAACGTATTTATAGTCGCCTTGCTGCCATACCGAGGCATAGGTTTGCACCTCGGGGGGGATCACAAAGGTTTGGTTCCCGTAGTCGTCATACACATAATAGGTATCGTGCCACGCACGGTTCGAATATGCCCGTTTAAGGATTACCTGTCCCTGTTTGTTGGTATAGGTTTCCGTTTTGTGGCTGTCTTGGCTATAGGTGTAGTGCCGCCAGTTTTCGTCTTTAACAACTGTTTTATAGAGCTGCCCGGCAGGATATACGCCTTTGTCCGCAAGAGTAGGGCGTTGGGTGTTGCCGTTTTCAAAATCCACGTCAAACCAACGCACCAAATCGTCCCAACCGTTGGCGTCATGGTCCGTTTTAATTGTACGATCGGCATCCGAGTTGGGGTCGGCTTTCCACGCATTGCCCGGTGCGCCCACTTCCAAGACCCTGTTTAAGGGCGACGCCTCGTAAATACGTTCTGTATAGGGGTTTTGGGTGTGGTCAAAGGCAGGAGTGTTGTAGTAGGCAAGGGTTTGCGCTTCGGCATCGGCTCTAAAACTTCCGCTGCTTCCCGACACGGGCACCGGCAGATAGTCGCGGTGTTGCCGCCCAAAGCCGTCATAGCCAATATGCGTAACCAAGTCTTTTCCGCTGGGCGTAACGCCCACGGCAACGGTTTGTTTGGGGCGTCCGAGTCCGTCGTAGTAGGTGATCGTATGGCGTTTATCTTCCTCTTTGATTTTTACAAGCGTAGCCCCACTAACGCCATCAATGCCGTTGTGTGTTCTAACGTTATAGGTTGTTTTTTTAATGTAATTCTCGCTTTGCGTTTGGGCACAGACACCCACCGACAGTAACAACAAGAAAGGGACAATAAACTTCATAGGGCAGGGGTTTGGGGTTACATTTATTCGGTTTTATAGTGATAGTCATACGCCTCCAAAATATCACCGTTGTGGTCTTTGATATGCTTTAGGCGGTTAAAGCCGTCGTATTCGTAGGTGGTGGTGTAGCCTTTGGGGTCGGTAATCGTTTTTACACCCACCAGCGGAATATGTGTGTAGGTGGTAATCATGGCATTGTCACCTACCAAATATTTTAATTCGTTGTGTAGGGTTTTGCTGCTATAGGATGCTGTTTTTCCATCCAAAGCACTCACCGTAGTGTACGTTGCATTTTCAATTTTAGCCATAATGTAGTTTTTTGAGGCATCCCACAAGTACACGGTTTTGTAACTATCTTCTTTGATAGCTTCATTTATTCTACCATCCACATTATAACTATAGCTAAGCCTCAGCGGATATTTATAAAATGAACTAAGGTTACTTGGAATATCTACATCCTTTTGTTCTGATATATAAATATTTGTAGGACGCCCGTTTGAATCATATTTTGTTTGAACACCCGAAACAAATTTATCGTTGTAAAAAGTAGACACAGCAATTGGTTTGTTTATAATATTTTTTGCCGTTAAATCTGAAAATAATGGAGACTGACTAAAGGGATATCTATAACTGCTATAGCGTTCTTCTCCTTTACTATCAACTGTATATTCTGAAGTTAGTCTATCCCCAGTTGTGTATGTCCACTCCTTAACTGTGCTAATTTTAGATCCGTTACGATAATATATGGTATCTGTCTTGTTCGTGGGTTTTCTGACACTAAATTCCTTATACACCGTCTGTATACCTAACACTAAATACTCTGCACGCCTCTCTTGTTCACCAATAGTTTGCTCTCCTGAACCGGCAAAATGTAAATCTGTGGAGGTAAACGTATAAGGCTTGTCAAACATTCGGTCATCAGGATCAAAAACCCTGATGTTGAAATACGGAAAAGGAGGATAAAAGCCCTCATACAAATCGTGAGACCCACTAGAGCTATCGCCCCAATAATTTACTTCTTTTTTAATTAAAACATACTGCTTATTCTCCACAGCATAATCTCTTTTTTTAAGCAGATTGCCGTAACGTGAAGACTTAGGTTCATAATAGGCCATTCTACTATCCGTATTATTACCCATAAAGTCCAATTGCCTACCGCGAACGGGCTCGAAAAATTTATATTCGCCACTATCAAAGTCTTCCTCGAGAAAATCATAAACGTATTCTGTTCTACCGTTTATCCCGTCAGTTGATGTTGGATTAAAATCATCATATTCCCCATCATAAACCGTTACATACGGATAAACCACCTGAGGCCTTCCGTTTACGAGCCGTTGAAAGTTTTGCGCACTTATATCAAATCGACATTTAAACGATTTTTCCCAATCTGTATAGAGTTGATTGTCAAACCTTCTTCCCAATATCACATTCAAAAAATTTCCTAATCTATCAATAATGGCTAAAACAGTTTTTGCAGTATCGGGAAACACAACTTCATACTTCAAAAAATTTAATATGGTAGGATCTACAACAGCTTCACCAATATTGGTGTGTTGTTCGGGATTTTTCCCTACCATAAAATCATCTACAATACTAGAATTGCCCATATCCGAGGGGTTCCATATCTCTGAGGCACGCTGTCCGTATTTATATGTTTTCTTTCCTGTTACTTTCCCCGTATTATCCTTGTTTGTAATGGTTTTGATTCTGAAACCAGAAGCTTCTGCTACCTCACGTTTTTTTAAGTCTTCGATGAACGTTCCGTCCCAACTTGTTTGTGTCAAAAATTTATGACGCTCAAATTCAAACTCGGTTCTGCCCCCTGTTGGGTATACAATTGCTTTTAATAAACCATGTGTACCGCTAGGTCTTCCAGCCTGAGGGTTATGTGCATTAAATTGATATTTTTCATATTGATAAATACGCTGGTTAAAATAATACCCATCAGATTTTTTTGTTAAATAGGAAAATGTACGAATATCATCGTGTCTAAAAGGGGAATAGAAAACAAAATTAGAAACACCGTTTTTTGATGGCGTACCATTTGCGGTATAATAGCCCCAATGGTCTGTCCTTCCTCTGACAATTATATTCTCATTATCAAAAATGTACTTTTTTATGGTACTAGGTGTGGCATTTAAGTCTTTTGGGTATTTAAACTCAATGCTCTCTAATTGTGCAATAGGGATATCCCGAACGATACTTTTTTTTGTACTAAAGCTTATATGGTCTACATTGGGGTTACTTAAGATACTTCCTTTGTTTTTGTGGGTGATTGCACTTAAATAATTGTAAAACGTTCCGTCTCTTGGTAAGTATCCTGGTTTTGGTTTTTCATAGCGAAAAGAAACCTCACCTGCACCATATTTAACTGAAGTTAATAACATAAGGTCATGATCATACGGCGTTGCACTAGGCCAAGGCGATTCCTCTGATACTCCATTGTTTCTCACAAATGAATATCCATGCATTGGAAAATAGTGAGATGCCTTTACTATATTACCGTAATATAATTCAATAGGCTCATCAAATTGTGGCAACTTTATTTTTGTTAAATGCCACTCTGATAAATAATTATCGCCTCTAGTGTTAAGGTTTGGTTGGCCAAAAGTGTAAACAATTCCAGATTCGTCAGTTATGGTTAGTGATGAAATACCATGGTAAAGTGACCTGTTTTCTTCCCAACGTATTTTTAAAGGTCTTCCATTAAGAATAATTGGCTCTATGCCATTTCCTTGATTTGTAATGATAAACTCAAAACTAGAGCCATCAGGCAAACTTGCCCTAAAAACATCAGAAGCTAGATCCGCTTCGTTTAGTAAAGTTAAATCGAATAAATAAAAGATATTTGAAGTATCCTTTACTACAAAATCTACAAATTCATCAGCAATAAAATTTACTTTTCTCGAAATGTGACTTCTTAATGATAAGCTCCAGCCAACCCCAGTTACATCATAATTGTATCCAGGTCTTAAAGGCGTAGGGAAGTAATCCAAGCTTATTGGTAGCTTGTACCCAAAGTGATTAAGCTCCAGCAAGGGTACTGAAATGTTTGGAACTCCTGTTGATAAATTTACATTGATAGCTCCGTACTGTTGAAAAGCCCCGATTTGTGGCGAAACAGGGGTGGGTTCAGGGACTTGCCCAATTAAAAAGTCGCTAAACATTATAACAATTAAGATCAAACTTCTCATCCTACTCATCTTTCACAATTTTACGTTCCATAGTATGTTCATCTGCTATTACTTGTAGGATAAAAATCCCTTGAGGCCAGTGTTTCATATCCAGTATTTCGGTACGGCGTTCCATGGGTTGGTGGTGTATAAGTCGTCCGCCGAGGTCGTGTACCGTTAGGTTGGCCTCATTAAAATCAAAAGGCACCACTACGGTAACAAAGCGTTTTGCAGGTATGGGAAAGGCAGAAATTTGGCGTTTGTCGTCTTGTAGCGTATCGCCGTTTTCTTGCGCAAAGCCATCTTCGCCCGTATAGCGTTTTATGCCCCTTGTTTTTAGTATCCAATAGTCCAATTGTCCGTTGGCGGTTACCGACTTGTCGTATGCCTTTATGGAGTTGGAGGTGCCGGCAAGCAGCAGTCCTTTGTCTTGGGTAGCCACCACCTGCTGTAGGCGGTCGTCGGCATTTGCCTGTAGCTGCTTTTTCCAATGCAGTTTCGCTGTGGGGCTAAAACTTACTAATGTATAGTCTTCTTTTAGCGTTTGCTTGCCTATGCTAAACCCACTTAGCACCAGTTGTCCATCGGGGAGGGGTGCCATACGGGTAGCGCGGTCTTGTGTGCCTAGGTCTAGGCGCTCTTCGTGCAGTACCACGCCTTCTGTGTCAAACGCCAATGCCCAATAATCCGTTTCGGGGGTTTGGGTTTCGTCTTCACTTTGTAATGTTTGGCTGCCGGCAATCACCAAATGCCCGTTTTTGGTCAGCGCAATGCCGGCAGGCTCGGTAGGGCTGTCGCCAAAGAAAAAGTCGTGCTTTATGTTGCCCTCATGATCTAGGAGCAGCACTTGTGCCTGTCCGTGCAAAGCCCCTGAGTGGCTATGCGCCACCAACCATAGTCCATGCTCAGAAAGCTGCATGGCTTTTGTGGCATCACGGCCCAAACCGCCCAAGGTGCGTTCCCAAAGTACGTTACCTGTTTCATCAAGACGCAATACCCAAATATCTGTATTGCCAATGGCAGGGCTTTTTTTGTTGCCATCAGCCCCAGAGCTGGTGGTTCCCGCTACCCAATAGCCCCCGTCTTTGGTTTGGCGTATCGCCGTGAGCTGGTCGTCTTCACTACCGCCATAGCTGCGCTGCCATTCCATTTCGCCAAGGGGGTTGAGTTTTAGTAGCCAAAAATCACGTTTGCCATAACTGTCCGTTTCCTTATCGTGTCCGGCAGGGGAGTCCGAAGAGCCGCCCAAAATATAGCCGCCGTCTTGCGTATAGGACACCGAGTAGAGGTAGTCGTTGCCGCTACCGCCAAAGTTTTTTTGCCATTCCAGCTTGCCGTTTTCTGTCATTTTCCATAGCCAGTAGTCCAAGTCAGCTACGCTGCCATCGGCTTTGTTGCCACTAGCCTCCGAAACGGAACTGCCAGCAAGCAATACGCCATAGTCATAGGTGCTGATGGCATCAAAAAGATGTTCTTCGCGGTTACCGCCCAAGGTTTGTTGCCACTGGATGTGTTGGGCACAAAGAAAAAGCGGGAGAAAAATGAGTATAACGCGTAGGTGGTGCTTCATAGGATAAAGATTTGACGCTTTTAAACTAAAAAGAACTGCCCATAAATGCAAGTGCAAATGCACTAATAACAAGAAACTTAGCTACTATACTTGCATTAAAAAATAAACATCCTTTTTACAGGGAAAAAAACAAAAAGTGAAATGAAATTGTTGAAAAAAAAAATATCCACAAAAACGAAAAAAACGGTCTAAATCGTGCTGTTTTGGGGCTAAGTTTTGGGCAGAAAATGGGCTAAAAACGTCAGCTAGGCGGGGGGTGTTGTGAAAATTGTATCAATGTTTATACGTGTATTTTGTTAATCGCTTGTCTCCCGTTTTCGTTAAAATATGTTGCGTAACTGCCCACTTTAAGTCTCGGCTTGCTGTGGCTTGGCTTATCGTTTTAAAGTTTTGTAAATAGGCTTTTCGACTAAACTCTTTTGATCCAATTACAGCCTTGTATAACTCAATTCTGTTGGCTGTTGTTAGCGTTCTGTTCTGGGTTTTAAGGAGGCTTTCTAATGATTGGTCTATAATGCCCAACATATAAGTTATAAAAGGGGTAGAACTACCCATTTTATCCGAATCGCTTAAGGCAGTGTAATACGCTTTTTGATTTTCTTTAATAAGGCTTTCAACGGGTAGAAACTCAAAAACTGGGTATTGTTGCATCAATAGCAATGTTTGCCACAATCTTCCCATCCTGCCATTCCCATCTATAAACGGATGGATAAATTCAAACTCATAATGAAAAACACAACTTTTAATGAGGAGTAATTCCTCATCCTTTTTAAGATATTCAAATAAATCAAGAATAAGCCCTTTTACCCTGGTTCCACTAGGCGCAACATGCGCTAACTTTGAACCTTTTACGATACCAACATTTTTTGTTCGTAATTTCCCTTTTTCTTCAATCAAGCCTTGCATTAGTATGTTATGCGCTTTCTCTAAATCCTTGATACTATAGGGATTAAATGTGTTTAGTTGTCCATAAACCTTAATTGCATTTTGAACTTCTAGGATGTCTTTTTGAGGAGCAATGACTCGTTTGCTTTCTAACAGAGCTGTAATTTGTTCTTCGGTTAATGTGTTCCCCTCAATTTCTAATGAAGATTGAATTGTTCGAATTCGATTCTTTTTTCGTAACGCTGTTGGCGGTTTGTAAAGGTGTGCTGCATTTATTTCTCCCAGCTTCTCAGAGATGGAAACAATTTGCCTAAGTATTTTATTCGTTATTTGATAGGGTGGCTTCAAAATATGATAGTATCAATTGATAGTATCGCATAGGTACCTATTTTGTTTTTTATGAATAGTACAAGTTGTAAGTATCCCTACTTACCAATACAGAAGTTTGCAACGATATTCCCCA
>CAZSSZ010000026.1:0-12659 GCA_964609755.1 uncultured Flavobacteriaceae bacterium
AAGCGTATTGAATCAACAGCCCTTTCGAGCGCAAACCGCATTGGTTCGTGGCGTGTTTCAATTGGGCGAAGCCCTAGACGAAACCACCGCTTTTGCGCCGCTTTCTATGGTACAAAAGGTGTTACAAGTGCCTGCGCATAAAGCCTCGGCACTGTATGTAAAACTACGGTCCAATAGCAACGACACTGAAGTGCAGACCGCTTTGCAACAACACCTTGGAAATGACTACCGCGTACTCACCAAAACAGGGCGCAACCCTGCGCTCTACAAAATGCTGCAAACCGAACGGGTAGCCGTCATTGCTATTCTTACCCTCGTGGTGCTTATTGCGCTCTTTAACGTTGTGGGGGCAATTATTATGACGCTCTTGGAAAAAAAGGAAAACATCAAAACGCTACACCAGCTGGGTGCGCCCCAAACGACGTTGCGTACCGTATTTTTTACCCAAGGACTCCTTCTTTCCCTTGTGGGTGGCGGTATAGGGTTACTGCTTGCGGTTGCGTTTGTGTGGCTGCAAAAAACCTATGCGCTAGTACAAATTCCCGGGTCGTATTTGCCTTACCCTGTAGCGTTGGAGTGGTCTTCCCTATGGACAGTATTGCTTGTTGTGGGCGGGCTAAGTACCCTCGTGGCATGGCTGACTTCGGGGGTGGTGAAAGGAGTTCTGACTAAATCGTAACCGCAAAAAGCGCTTCAATCTCATCCAAAACCGCAAACACATCTGCTGGGTCGTCTTCGGTAACGAGGCGTTGGCGGTAGGGTTTAAAATCAGGAATCCCCTTAAAGTAATTGGTATAGTGGCGGCGGGTTTCAAAAACGCCCAATTTCTCGCCTTTCCAGTCTATAGACATTTCTAGGTGGCGGCGTGCCATAGCTGCCCGCTTCGCAAGGCTTGGCGGAGCGGCATGAGTACCGTGCTTAAAATAGTGCTTTACTTCATTAAAAAACCAGGGGTTTCCAATGCTTGCCCTGCCTATCATGGCGCCGTCTAGTCCGTATTGATCCCGCATTTCCACAGCACGTTCGGGAGAATTTACATCTCCGTTGCCAAACACGGGAATGTGCATCCGAGGGTTGTTTTTAACCGCTGCAATATGTGTCCAATCCGCATCGCCTTTATACATCTGCGCGCGGGTTCTGCCGTGTATCGAAATCGCTTTTGCGCCTACGTCTTGCAGTCGTTCGGCAACCTCCATAATTTTAATACTGTCGTGATCCCAGCCCAAACGCGTTTTTACGGTTACGGGCAACTGCGTTCGCTTGACCATGGCTTCGGTAAGGGAAACCATTAATGGAATGTCTTTTAAAATTCCTGCGCCGGCACCTTTAGACACCACTTTTTTTACAGGACACCCAAAATTGATGTCAATAATATCGGGCTTGGTCTTTTCTACAATGTCCACCGACTGTAGCATGGAATCCAAATTGGCGCCAAAAATCTGAATCCCCACAGGGCGTTCCGCCTCGTAGATGTCCAACTTCATTACGCTTTTGGCAGCGTCGCGAATAAGTCCTTCGCTCGAGATAAATTCGGTATAAACGACATCTGCGCCTTGTTCTTTACACAGCGCACGAAAAGGCGGATCGCTGACATCCTCCATAGGTGCCAACAGTAGTGGAAATTCGCCAAGTGCTATGTCGCCGATTTTTACCATCAGGGTGCAAAGGTAGTTTTTATTCCATCTGCTATGTCCTCATCCCAAAATTGATTTACTTCACCGGCTTTAATCCAATACACGCGAGGAGGTGCGCTACCGATAAGGTCAAAAAAGGTGTTTACGTCTATCATTTGGTAGGGAAAATCCGCATTTGTTTTGGCATTAAATTGCTTAACCGTAGTATCTCCTTCTTCAAAAAACAAGGCAACCACTTGGGGCAAAGCAACGCCATTGCGTTGCAATTCCGCCAATTCTTGTGCCGCTTCTTGGCAATGCTCGCAACTAAGATTGAGAACAGCCACGAGGTATTCTCCAGTAGTAAAATCGATTTCAGAAGTTTCTTCAAAAGCGGGGAATTTTGCGACCACTTCATCGGGTTCGGTTGATATGGGCCACACAAAAACCGCTGCAGCAAATAGCGCAGGAAGCAGTGCCCAAATCCATCCCGATTTTTTGTTGCCTTTGTATTTGTAGCGAAGCAAAAATCCATTGACCCCCAATAAAACCACATTTTTGCCCAACGAGGCTAACGGCGACATGCTTATCATTTCGCCAAAACATCCGCAATTGCCCGTTTCGCCAATGATGATAAGATAACACAAATGCACCGAAAACGCCACGAGTAACCCGAAGCTAATCCGAAGTAAGGCACGTATAAAAACAGAAAACAACAACCCGAGACCGAGCCAAACTTCAAGGGCAATGATGGCACGAGTTGCCCATGCGCCATACAGGCGGTTGGGAACCAAACCTTGTTGTTCGAGCAATACCTCAAAAAATCCGGGGGCAATAGCTTTGGTGTATGCCGAAAACAAAAAGGTAACGGCTAAAAAAATTTGCAATAAGGAGCGTAGGTGTGCCATGATTTACTTTTTTTCAAAAATACTTTTTTTGTAGGGAATTGTATTGACCGATGCCTGCTTAGCGTATCTTTGTCGGCTAGGCGAAATTTTTCACCATGAAACACATTCGTAATTTCTGTATCATCGCACATATTGACCACGGCAAAAGTACCCTTGCTGATAGGCTGCTTGATGCTACTGGTGCCGTAACGGACAGAGAAAAACAAGACCAGTTGCTAGACAATATGGACTTGGAGCGCGAACGCGGGATTACCATTAAGTCACACGCCATTCAGATGGATTTTTCCCTAGACGGCGAAGATTATGTGTTTAATTTGATTGACACCCCCGGTCACGTCGATTTTTCCTACGAGGTGTCGCGTTCCATTGCAGCTTGCGAAGGTGCGCTGTTGGTAGTAGATGCCGCCCAAAGCATACAGGCGCAAACCATTTCGAATTTATATTTAGCCCTTGAAAACGATTTGGAAATTATTCCTGTGCTGAATAAAGTAGATTTGCCCTCGGCAAACCCCGAAGAAGTTACTGATGATATTGTGGATTTGTTAGGCTGTAATGCTGATGAGGTTATCCCCGCTTCTGCCAAAACCGGCTTGGGGATTGAAGATATTTTGCGCGCCATCGTGGAGCGTGTTCCCCCGCCAAAAGGGGATACTGAAGCTCCGCTTCAAGCCCTTATTTTTGATTCTGTTTACAATCCGTTCAGAGGTGTAGAAACCTATTTCCGAATCCTAAACGGGAAAATCAACAAAGGGGAGCAAGTGCGGTTTATGGCAACGGGGAAACACTATTTCGCTGACGAAATTGGTGCGCTCAAACTCAAACAAGAGCCGCGCAAACAAATGCTTGCTGGCGATGTGGGCTATCTTATCACCGGAGTTAAAGAAGCAAAAGAAGTAAAGGTCGGCGATACAATTACCTCGGTGTCTAACCCAACCGAAAGTGCTATTGAAGGGTTTGAAGAAGTAAAACCCATGGTTTTTGCGGGCATTTACCCTGTAGATACTGAAGAATACGAGGAGCTACGCGCCTCTATGGAAAAACTTCAGCTTAATGATGCGTCACTGGTTTTTGCGCCCGAAAGTTCTGCTGCCCTGGGCTTTGGCTTTCGTTGCGGTTTCCTTGGAATGCTGCACCTAGAAATTATTCAAGAGCGCCTTGAGCGCGAGTTTGATATGACGGTAATTACTACCGTGCCTAACGTGTCGTATCACGCCTACAGCAAAAAAAATCCAAACGATATTATTGTCGTTAACAACCCCTCAGACCTGCCCGACCCGTCGGTGCTTGACCGTGTAGAGGAACCTTTTATTAAGGCATCCATTATCACCAAATCTGATTTTGTGGGAAATGTGATGAGCTTGTGTATTGAAAAGCGCGGCATCATCACCAACCAAACCTACCTCACTCCCGAGCGGGTTGAACTGAGTTTTGATTTGCCTTTGGCAGAAATTGTTTTTGATTTTTACGACCGATTAAAATCGGTTTCAAAGGGCTATGCCTCTTTTGATTATAGCCCCATTGGTATGCGTCAATCGAAATTAGTTCGAGTAGATGTACTGCTCAACGGCAATTCCGTTGATGCACTATCCGCGCTGGTACATACCGATAATGCGTATGGGTTGGGCAAAAAAATCTGCGAAAAACTCCAAAAAATGATTCCCCGACAACAGTTTGATATTCCTATTCAAGCAGCGATTGGTGCAAAAATTATTGCGCGCGAAACCGTAAAAGCTGTGCGTAAAGATGTTACCGCAAAATGTTATGGAGGAGACATCACTCGGAAACGTAAACTTCTGGAGCGTCAGAAAAAAGGGAAAAAGAAAATGCGCCAAATTGGAAATGTGGAAATTCCGCAAGAGGCGTTTATGGCGGTGCTCAAACTAAACGAGTAATTTACCTGTGCTGAGTTAACGTTATCGCTTTTTCTGCAAACCGTATCCCCATAAGTTTATACCCCGATACAGACATGTGAAGATCATTAGAGATTTTGTCTCCCTTATTGTTGAAGCCATCATTTAAATCATCTGTGTCAATCCAACCAAAACGCGGGTTTGAATTCGCCAGATTTACTTGAATTTCCCTTATTTTAGTCCAATCCGGGTATTTTTCATTTTGCAAATCGTGATCGCTTAGGCGTCCAACAACCATATTGATATCATTGCGGCCTAAATCTCTCGTCAGTTGATTATATACTCGGACTAGGTTTTTCTGGTATTCGTCACCTCTTTTTTCGCGGGCATCGCGTTCTCCTTGCATCCACACAAAGGTTATCGTGTTTATTGCTGTATTGCCAATGGCTTCTTTGGTTTTTTCCAGTAATGGATTATAAATGTTGGGTAGGTCTTTTTTGGAATTGTCAAACGATTGAGAAACCCAATCATCAAACCAACAGCGAATGGGTTTTCCGCCAATGGCATATTTTACAACGATCACATCCTCAGCGCCAAAAAAACTTGAAACTGTAGTTGTAAATGTTTCCGGATCTAGCCATGACATATTTGACTGTCCAGATAAAATAAAAAGGTGTTTTTCCTGAGCTTCTGCGGTGTTTAACGAAAGAAGTGCTACCGTCAAAACCCCAAAAAGATGTTTTATTAAACGCATGTGGTGATATTTTAAACCCTAAATGTACTCAAAAAAGGAAGATCTTCACTTTCGGCTGACAGACATAAATTTCAAAATGAAAAAATTCATGTATTTTTAGCATATGCACAAAAAAGAATACAACACTGTTGTTGTGGGTGTAGCGTTTTCTCCCAATTTGCAAGCAAACGCCTTTGAAGCACTCCGAATGAGCGTGTTATTCAATGCCTCGCTAGTGATGGTGCATGTGGGTGAAAAGTCCGCTGAAAAAGAAAAAAAACTGGAAAAGATTATTGCTGATTTTCCCGAAGCACTTCCCCCGTATACAGTCCTTTGGAAAGCCGGTCACCCCGTAGAAGTGTTGCTCAATGCGTGTGTTTCCGAAAACGCAGACTTGCTTATTCTGGGAGCTATTCAACGTGAGGGCTTACTCAAATACTATATCGGCTCGGTAGCAAGAAAGCTCACGCGGAAGTGCCCTTGTGATGTGTTGCTTTTGATAAAGCCTGCTGTAGAACGTATACCCTGTTCTTATGCGGTGGTTAACGGATTGGCAGACGAAAAAACGGAGGAAACCATTTTACGTGCTTTTTATGTGTTGTCTTCTTTGGGGGCAACACGGCTGACAATTGTAGAAGAAATTTCTGAAGAAGATGTGGCGGTTAAGGTTGATGATGACAGAAGTTTGCGCAAATCGACTATTGTTAAAGAGCGGATTCGGCTTCGTGAAAAGTCGCGTGTAGAACGGATTTTAACGCACATACCCAAACAAATGACCGCTGCCGTGCAGCATGATATTCAACCTATTTTTGGAAGACGTGGTTATTCTATCGGGCATTTCGCCCGGGTAAAACGCGCCGATCTTTTGGTGATGAATGCGCCTCAAGCGAACTCTCTCTGGGACCGCATTTTTCCACACGATATTGAGTATATTTTGTCCGATCTACCCACCGATGTTTTAATTGTGCGCTAATGGCAAAGTCTTCCCCATTTAAAGGACTTCGTAGCAATATCTTCGCTGGATTTGTGGTGTCGCTTATTGCCTTGCCCTTGGCACTCGGATTAGCAGTTGCGTCTGGTTTTCCAATGGTTGCTGGGATTGTTACTGCTGTTGTGGGTGGGGTGCTTGTTTCCCTTTTTGGCGGGTCTTATGTTACTATTACAGGACCTGGCTATGGCTTGGTGGTTGTGTTGTTGAGCGCAGTTGCTGTGTTGGGCGATGGTGATATGCATACAGGCTATTTATACGCCTTATCTGCGGTTATTATTTCTGGAATGTTACTGTTGCTTTTTGGGTTTTTACGTTTTGGCGCGCTTAGTGATTTTTTTCCCGCTACAGCCATTCAAGGAATGCTTTCGGCAATAGGGGTTACGCTTTTGACCAAACAGTTTTATGTTATGCTTGGCGACATGAAAACCAAAGGAACGGTTTTGGAGCTATTAGCAGCTGTGCCAGATCTTGTGTTTTCGCTTAAAATTGCTCCTACTGGACACCTTTATGCGGTGGGTCTCGGCGTGATTAGTTTGCTAATTATGTTGTTTTATAGCAAAATTACGAATCGTTTTTTTCGGCTTATTCCCGCTCCCATGTGGGTGATTTTGTTGGCGTTGTGTTTTGATGCGTATTTTTCGATTATAGGCGGAGAAAACCCCATCGATAAAAAACTGCTTATTTCGTTGCCAAACGATATGTTGACCTCTGTTCCAACGCCCAATTTTTCGAAATGGAAAGAGCCTGTTTTTTGGGGAATTGTATTGTCCATAACCCTCGTTTCTAGCATCGAGTCGCTGTTGAGTATAAAAGCCGTAGACAAACTTGACCCTGAAAAACGACGGTCTAACATCAATAAAGATATGCGCGCCCTTGGTATTGCAACAATAGTGAGTGGGTTTTTAGGTGGAATGAATGTGGGTACGGTTATCTCTAGAAGCTCCGTTAATGTGAATAATCAAGCTACGAACCGTTCTTCCAATTTTTTTCATGCCCTGTTTTTGTTATTGTTCGTGATTGTTTTTCAAGATCAGTTGGGGCGAATTCCTTTTACTTCGTTGGCGGCAATTTTGGTTTACACAGGATATAAACTCACAGCACCCGCCATTTTTGTGCGTATGTACCGCGTTGGAAAAGAGCAGTTATTCATCTTTTTAACAACGCTAATCGCTACACTTCTAACCGATTTGATTTCGGGAATTTTAATCGGGCTGCTTGCTACATTTTTGGTGCATGTGCTGCTCAACAAAGCCTTTTGGTTATTTTCGCGTAACCTACTTAAACCCAATGTGTTGATGTACAAAGAAAATGAAACCCAAAGCTATTATGTGGGGGTTATTCATTTTTGCACCTTCTTGAATTTTTACAAGCTCAAAGCCAAGCTGGATAAAATCCCACAAACCCAAAAGGTCGTGGTTGATTTCTCACTTTGCTCTTTTGTAGATCACACCGTTCAGGAAAGTCTACACAACTACGAAGAACTTTTTATGCGTAAGGGCGGTGTGGTTGAAATTGTTGGATTGGATGTTCACGAAACGGACTCGAGCCACCCGTTTGCGGTACGTACATTAAGGCCCTTTCAAAATATTCGCGTTTTTGGCAGAGGAAAAACACGTCGACAACATCAATTGGAGGCATTGGCTCAAGAAAAGGGCTGGAAATATGAAGAGTCCCCTAAAGCACAAAAAAACCTGCTTCGAGACCATTTAGGCTACGAAACCACTTCTGTAGAAAGGGTTTACAACCAGCTTTCAAGCCCGAACAAAGACTTGTCGCTGTTTGATATTACGTATAGCGAAGGGGTGTTTATTGCTAAAGAAAGTATCCAAACTACCTTATTGCGGGTTCGTTTAAAATCGCCTGTTCCGGTGTTTTCGTTTGATAGAGAAATGCTTTTGGAAAAATTGTCGCATCTGGCGGGATTCCACGACATTGATTTTCCCGAACACCCCGATTTTTCAGACGATTTTTATGTCCGTGGCAACGACCCTAAAAAAATTAGAGCGTTTTTTACCCCTGAACTTATTTCGTTTTTCTCGGCATATGGGTTTTACCACATTATGTGCAACGGAAGCGAATTAATGGTGCGTCAGTTTTTGCGCCCCGCTTCGCCTGCAGAGGCCTCAGCAATGATCGCCTTTGGGCTTGCGCTCAAAGAAAAGATTGACGGTTAAAACTTTTGTATTTTCGTTGATATGAAACTCCACGCAATAGAAACAGGCAACTTTAAACTTGACGGCGGTGCTATGTTTGGCGTGGTGCCCAAAGCATTGTGGAGCAGAACCAACCCTGCTGACGACAAAAACCGCATTGATCTTGCTGCGCGTTCGCTGCTTATTGAAGACGGTGGCCGCCTTATTTTGATTGACGCTGGCATGGGGAATAAGCAAGAAGAAAAGTTTTTTAACCATTTTGGGCTTTGGGGAAACCATTCCCTCGACAAATCGTTACAAGCTGCAGGGTTTTCAAGAGAAGATATCACCGATGTTTTTTTAACGCACTTGCATTTTGACCACTGCGGAGGTGCGGTGCGGTGGAACAAAAACAGAACTGGATATGAACTGTCGTTTCCAAATGCAACCTACTGGAGCAACCAAGCGCATTGGAATTGGGCAACAAAACCCAACGCCAGAGAAAAAGCATCTTTTTTAAAAGAAAATCTATCACCAATTGAGGCAAGTGGTCAGCTTAAATTTATGGAACACCCCACAAGTGCTTTTTTAGAAAAAAGTGCGCTCGGTTTCGGCGTTTTGTTTGTGGATGGACATACCGAAAAACAAATGATTCCACACATTTCGTACAACGAAAAAACAATAGTGTTTATGGCTGACCTTTTACCCACGGCAGGGCATTTACCTTTGCCCTATGTGATGGGCTATGATGTGCGTCCGCTAGAAACGCTTAAAGAAAAAAGTGCTTTTTTAACCCGTGCGGCAGATGAAGATTTTGTGTTGTTTATGCAACACGATGCGCACAACCCTTTGCTAAGAGTGCAGCATACTGAAAAAGGGGTTCGCCTTTTGGAGTCACTTCCCATTCAAACCTTAAATTCCTTATAACCCATGAGACCCTTACTTTTTTTACTTTTTGGGCTTGTTGCTTTTGCGCAACCACAACCCGGCTATTGGCAACAACAGGTAGACTACACCATGGAGGTGGATATTGATGTAAAAACCTTTAAATATTCTGGAACACAAGATTTGGTGTATACCAACAAATCGCCCGACACCTTAAAACGGGTTTTTTATCATTTGTACTTTAACGCCTTTCAACCCGGCAGCGAAATGGATGTGCGGTCTAGAAACATTTCTGACCCCGATTCACGAGTGGGTTCACGCATCGAGAAATTAACTCCTGAAGAAATTGGTTTTATACGCGCCAAAACCCTTACCCAAGACGGTGAAACGTTAAGTTTTCAAGAGGAAGAAACCATTTTGGTAGTGCCTTTGGCAAAACCTTTGGCGCCGGGGGCAAGCACTACGCTTTCTATGGTTTTCGAAGGACAGGTACCCAAGCAAATTCGCCGAGGCGGGCGTAACAGCAAAGAAGGCGTAGCGCTATCAATGACCCAGTGGTATCCCAAATTGGCAGAATACGACCACGAAGGTTGGCACGCAAATCCCTATATTGGTAGGGAATTTCACGGGGTTTGGGGTAATTTTGATGTAACGCTCACGCTTGATAAGCGCTATGTGGTGGGGGGTACTGGATACCTTCAAAACCCTGAGGAAGTAGGTCATGGCTATGCCGAAAAAACAAAAAAAACAAAGGGTAAAAAGCTGACTTGGCATTTTGTTGCGCCTAATGTACACGACTTTGCTTGGGCTGCTGATCCAGATTATATACACGATACGCTGGAAACCGAAAGCGGTGTAACGCTCCATTTTTTATATAAAAACAATCCTGACATTTTAGAAAACTGGAAAAAGCTTCAACCCGATACCGCAAAGCTGTTGGCGTTTTTTAACCGCGCTATAGGAGCATACCCATATAAACAATACACCATTTTGCAAGGTGGAGACGGCGGTATGGAATACGCGATGTGTACCCTAATTACCGGTGAGCGCAGCTATGAAAGTTTATACGGCGTGACCTCACACGAATTGGCACACTCTTGGTTTCAACATGTGTTGGCGTTTAATGAATCTAAATACGCTTGGATGGATGAGGGATTTACCTCTTTTATTGACGCTGTTGGAGAACAAAATCTAAAGGGGGTTGATGCCTTTGCGTCTTCATATAGCAGTTACCGCGCCCTTGTGAATAGCGGTTTAGAAGAGCCTTTAACCACTCACGCAGACAGGTTTGCCACAAACAGGGCTTATGGAACGGGAAGTTATAGCAAGGGGTCTATTTTCTTGAGTCAATTGGCGTATGTTATTGGCTACGATGCACTCTTGACTTCGCTACAACTTTTTTACTATCATTTTGCTTTTACACACCCAACGCCTAATGACTTTAAGCGCATCGCCGAAAAGGTTTCGGGTATTCAATTGGAATGGTACCTCAACGATTGGACGCGTACTACAAAGACTATTGACTACGCCATAAAAAGCGTTACTCCAAAAGGCGAACAAACAGAAGTCGTGTTGGAGCGCATTGGCGAAATGGGCATGCCTATTGATTTAGGTGTGCTTTATAAAGACGGTCGTCGAACTATGTATAATATTCCTCTTCAAATGATGTTTGGAGAAAAGCCTCCTCTTGATGGTTTTTCCGACTGGAGAATAGAAAAAGATTGGGCGTGGGCGAGACCAACTTACACCCTAATTGTTGATGCTCCATTAACTGAAATTGAATTGTTGGTTATTGACCCGTTAGAGCTCTTAGCAGACATAAACCTTGATGATAATGTTTTCGAAAACGAAGAATGAAGTCGTTAGCTTAAAGCGCAAAAAAGAAATCGAAGCTCTTTTTGCTGAGGGCAAACACTTTAGTAAAGCGCCGTTAAAGCTGGTTTGCGCTAGCGGAACCGATGTTTTGGCGTTGGGTTTTGGCGTATCAAAACGAAACTTCCCAAGGGCTGTTGATCGAAATCGGATTAAGCGATTGATGCGTGAACAGTTTAAGTTGCAGAGATCAAATGCAGATTATACGGTTTTTTATGGAAAAAGTTTTTTTATTTACACGGGCAAAGTAGTGCCGTCGCTCTACGATTTAGAAAAGCCAATGTCCGAACTCATAGGTAGTTGGCGTTCCTTGGAGGAAGCGTCATAGGGATGTGTGGAATGCCATCTTCCAAATAGCCTTTGTCTGATTGCAAAAACCCGAGTGATTCGTAAAAGGGTTTTAAGCGTTCTTGCGCGGAAATAAAAATGGGGTTTTCTTCAGGAACTTCAGATATGGATTTTTCCATAAGCAATCTGCCAAGGTTTTTTCCTCTATGGTTTGGATGCACCACAACGCGTCCAATGACAGAAGGGGTTTTATTTAAGAAAATACGAGAATAGCCTACAAGCTTTTGGTCGTCATAAACAAGTACGTGCATTGCCTCTTGGTCTTTTCCGTCGGGGTCTAAATAGGCACATTCTTGCTCAACAACAAAGACAGCAGCGCGCAAAACCATAATTTCATAAAGCGTATTTTTATCTAATTCCTTCCAATGATATTTTTGCCATTCCATCAGTCCTGGATGATTAAATCTTTATCGCCCTCTAAGCCAAACTCGGGCTGTATTGTTATGTGGTTTACAGAAAATTTTTGTTTTAATTGTTCTTCTAATCGCATCCGTGTCTCTTGAAAATCTGAAATCTTGACATTGTTGTTCATGTCTATATGTGCCTCAAGGTGGATTTCGTTTTCGTTTAGCTGCCAAAGATGTATGTGGTGTATGTTGTTGACCTCTTTGTTTAAGAGAATATGTGCGGTTACTTCCTTAATGGAAAGGTGTTTTGGTGTAAAAAGCATCAGCATCATGGAAGATTCTTTTAATAAATCAAAACTCACATAAATTAAATAGCAAGCTATTGCAAATGTGAGCAGGCTATCTATCCAATACAACGCATAAACGTGCATCAATATTCCGCCAACAAGAACGGCTACAGAAGCAAGCATGTCGGAAAATAAATGTAAGTATGCTGACTTCATATTTAAATCGTTGTGGATGTTGTCTTTGATTAACAACACGCTAAGGCCATTGGCTAAAATAGCAATGGAAGCCAATAAGATAACCAAGAAAGAATCTATAGGCTGTTGATCTTGAAACCTATGAATTGCCTCAATGATTAATAAAACAGCAACTACCAAAAGGGTGGCTGCGTTAATAAAAGCAGCTAAAATTTCAGCGCGTTTAAAGCCAAATGTCTTAGAAGTGGATGCTTTCTTTTTACCTAATTTTTTCGCTGCGAAACTTATTACTAAAGAAATAACATCGCTAAAATTATGAAGCGCATCACTCAATAACGCTAAACTTCCTGAGAGTACACCTCCTATAACTTGCGCAAGTGTAATACTTATATTTAAAAATATAGAAATAAGTAATTTTTTTTCTTTGCGATGTTGGAGGGTGGCCGTTTTCAACAGAGCGGTATTTTGTCGATTCTATTTTGATGCCTTCCCCCTTCA
>CAZSSZ010000027.1:0-12446 GCA_964609755.1 uncultured Flavobacteriaceae bacterium
ATCAGCAAAACAATTCGATAAGATTACAAAAGTCTTAGAAGATTCTAATTTTTCGTTTGTTAACGAGCCAGCACTGAGTCGAATCATTATAAACGAAAATGCTAAATCCTTTTTAACTAAGAAGGTAGATGAAGAAAATGACGAAGGTGCATTTGCTTCCTACAAACGCTTGGTATTGACTTTGAGTAAGATTATTACAGAAGTTGCGCCGAAATACTCATACCCAAAAAGCTTGGCAAATACGGTTATTGAAACTGCACATCACCAACACTTTTTACGTGAGCACTTTAAAAGTATTACCGAAAATACTACGGCTGCCCCCACCTCTTTTTTGATTCATTTAGTTCGAAATACCATTCAATGAAATACAATATTGATACTGTCTGGGAACGTTTTTACAGCCTCTTAAAATTAGAGAGACGTGATATTTTGCAAGTTTTTTACTATGCCATTTTTGCAGGTATACTTTCGTTATCGCTTCCACTTGGTGTACAATCTATAGTGAATTTAATTCAAGGGGCTCAAATTTCAACTTCTTGGATTATTTTGGTGGCACTTGTGTCTTTGGGGGTAATGTTTACAGGGACCTTACAAGTGATGCAAATGCGAATTATTGAAACACTTCAACAGCGTATTTTTACCCGTTCAAGCTTCGAGTTGAGCTATCGGTTTCCTAAAATTAATATGCAGGAATTGCGGAACCACTACCCCCCAGAATTAGCAAACCGCTTTTTCGATACCATGAGTATTCAAAAGGGATTATCCAAAATTTTGATTGATGTTCCAACAGCGTTGATTCAAATTTTATTTGCACTGTTGTTACTATCGTTTTACCACCCATTTTTTATTCTTTTTGGCGTGTCATTACTTACAGTAATGTACTTTGTCTTTCAGGTTACCATTCGACGTGGGCTGGAAACCTCCCTGGTAGAATCAAAGCAAAAATATAAAGTGGCACATTGGATACAAGAAATTGCACGGGCTGTAGTAGGCTTTAAACTTTCTGGGAATACAAATTTTACATTGGAAAAAAACGATGCCTTAGTCAGTGATTATCTCAAGGCACGCGAATCCCATTTCAGGGTAATCAAGATGCAATATATCAAAATGATTGCCTTTAAAGTGGCTGTAACAACAGGCTTGTTGGTTATTGGTGGCGCATTGGTGTTAAATCAAAAAATGAATATTGGTCAATTTGTTGCTGCTGAAATTATTATTCTTTTGGTTATAGCCTCTGTAGAAAAGCTCATTGTGAGCTTAGAAACGCTTTATGATATTTTGACTTCTATTGAAAAACTAGGGCAAATTGTAGATATGGAGTTGGAGCCGCAAACAGGAAAAACACCTAATTTTGACAACGGTATCGAAATAGAATTAAGCGATGTGCACTATACTGTAGCTGATAGGGAACAAGCGATACTCTCCGATATTAACATTAAAATTCCTAGTGGTGGAGTCCTACTAGTGCATGGCACATCTGGTTCTGGAAAATCTAGTTTACTTCGTTTGCTGGCAGGCGTAAATCTACCTACAAAAGGAAGTGTTTTCATCAACGAAAACAATTTGAAATCGATGCAACTCGCGCATTACCGGTTGCACTTGGGAATGTCCTTAGCTGATGAATCTCCATTTGAAGGGACCTTATATGAAAACCTTACTTTAGGAAATGCTAACGTATCTGCGGCTCTACTAAGAGAGGCCATTGATGTTATCGGTTTACAGTACTTTATAAAATCACAACCTTTGGGATTAGATACCATGATTTACCCAGAAGGAAAACGACTATCGTCTACCGTAACCAAAAAAATTCTTTTGACACGCGCTATTTTAAGACAACCTAAAGTGTTGTTGTTGGAAAACCCTTTAGACGACCTTCCAATACAGGAATCCCAGCGCATTATTGACTACTTAACCGCACCCAACCAAAAGTGGAGTATAGTCGTAGTCAGTTCCAATCCTTATTGGGAAGAAAAATGCAATCAATCCATTACCCTTTCTGAGGGTAAACTAACAGTTGTTTCATAGGTTATGCTCAATATTTCTAAAAACCCGATAAAAGAATTTGATTTTTCGGCATATCGCTCAGGTGCTACAATTTTTGACCGTTCCTATTTCAAAGGGTTTAACCGATTTCTTTGGGTCTTTTCTACGGTAATTGTTGTGATGCTTTTTTTGCCATGGACACAGAACATAAACGGAAAAGGGTATGTAACCACACTACAACCCGACAAGCGTCCTCAAACCATACAATCTCCCATTCCAGGAAAAATTGATAAGTGGTTTGTGCGTGAGGGAGATGTTGTTCAAAAGGGGGATACCTTACTTAAAATCTCAGAAATCAAAAGTGAATATTTTGACCCTGAATTGGTCTCGCGTACCCAACAACAATTGGCAGCTAAAGAACAAGCCGTTACTGCCTATACACAAAAAGTAGCTGCATTGGAAAATCAGTTAGTTGCTTTGGATCTAGAACGAAAATTAAAATTACAGCAAGCCAAAAACAAGCTCAAGCAAAGTGTTTTGTATGTGCAAAGCGACAGTATCAAATTTGAAGCCACCAAAATGGATCAAAACATTGCACAAATTCGTTTGGCACGCGAAGAATCCTTGTTTGCAGAGGGCTTAAAATCATTGCGTGAATTGGAAAGCAAGCGGTTGATTTTCCAACAAGCACAAGCTAAATATATTGGCGCAGAAAACACTTATCGAAATGCCAAAAATGAGGTGGAGATTGCAAGAGTAGAAGTAAATCGGTTAAATGCCAGTTTTGCGGATAAGGCAGCTAAAATTCGCTCCGATTTGGCTACCGCAACGTCTAGTCAATTTGAAGCGCAAGGTAGTGTGGCCAAACTGCAAAATACCTTGTCGAATTACCGAGCACGTGTGGCACTGCAATACGTTACGGCAGCGCAGTCGGGCTATGTCAATAAAGCCTTAAAAGCAGGGATAGGGGAAACCTTTAAAGCCGGTGAGAAACTTCTCTCGATTATGCCCAACAATTACCAAATGGCGGTAGAAACATACATACGTCCCATTGATATCCCGCTAATAAAAGTCGGTGAAAAAGCGCGTGTTGAGTTCGATGGTTGGCCTGCAATAGTTTTTAGTGGATGGCCTAACGTTTCTTATGGAACCTATGGGGCAAAAGTTGTTGCCATTGAGAATTATATAAGTGAGAACGATTTATATCGTGTTTTACTTATTCCCGATCCTGATGACCACCAGTGGCCAACGGAAGTGCGTATTGGATCTGGTGCACGATCAATAGCCTTGCTTAACGAGGTTCCAGTTTGGTACGAATTGTGGCGCCAACTCAATGGTTTCCCTCCAGACTACTATAAGATTGACGCGGTTGATAATGTAAAAATCCCCATTAAAATTTAGTAGTATGAACGCTCCTCAATTGTTTTATACACTCTTAACTTGTGTCTTTTTTGGGGTATTTCAAGGGTATAGCCAAGATTCACTTTCATTGGAGGAATTTTTGGGTTATGTAAAACGGTACCACCCTTTTGTAAAGCAAGCCAACATTACACTTAGCGAAAGTCAAGCTAAATTGTTAAAAGCAAGAGGTGCATTCGACCCAAAATTCGAAATGGATTTTAAAGAAAAAACAGTTAAAAACAGGCCGTATTACGAGAGATTTAATGCTGTATTTTCACTGCCTACCCCACTTGGAATTGACGTTAAAGCAGAAGTCAGTGAAGCAACCGGAGCCTTGCTTAACCCAGAGCGTTTTGTGAGCAGCGACCAACTTTATGCTGTTGGCGCAGACCTAGATTTGGGGAAAGGGCTTTTGGCAAATTCCAGAACCATAGCTTTGAAAAAAGCCAAACAATTTATCAACCAAGCTGAGGAAGAAAATAGGTTAGAGATTAACCAAATCTTGGAGCAGGCCACACACGCTTTTATAGACTGGTATGCCGCCTTTCAGCAATGGCAGCTTGTCGGGCAATTTGTTGAAAATGCAAAGTTCCGTTTTGAAGGGGTAAAAAAACGCGTTGCAGAAGGAGATTTAGCTCCTATTGATTCTGTTGAAGCAAGAATTGCGTACAATGATCGGGTGCTTATGCAAGAAAAGAGTCGTTTAAAGTTAAGTGTTGCAACATTAAAAGCTTCTAATTTTCTTTGGCTTGATGATGAACCTTTGAAAATTAACTCTGTTGCTATCCCTGTTTTGGATGAAGCCACTTTTGAGTTAAAATTTACAGCTGAAGTAGTCAATGTAGATACACACCCCAAAATAAAGGCATTGGAATACAAAGTTGCACAAGGACGCTTGGAGCAGCGTCTTCAACAAAACAACCTTTTGCCCGAAGTGAAATTGGGATACCGCTGGCTGTCGGATCAAAATCCCACGCAAACGTTTCGGCCTTCCCTAGACCCTGGGAATAATATCACTAGTGTTAAGGTGAAATTTCCACTTTTTTTGAGAAAAGAACGCGCAGAAATAAAAATATCATCTTTGAAAGTAGACGATTTAGCACAAGCAAAAGCACAAGCAACATTGGATTTAACAAATAAGATGAGTGCATTAGAGGCACAAAAAAATTCGTTGACAAGTCAAAAGGGAATTGCAAAAGGGGTTATGAATGACTACCGTATTTTGTACGATGGGGAGCAAAAGAAATTTGCTGCGGGTGAAAGCTCTTTATTTCTAGTTAACAGCAGAGAGAACCGGTATTTGAATGCTATGCAAAAGTTTATCTCTTTAAAACAAGACCAGCAAAAAGCGCAATTGTCGTATTATTTTTTACTGACTTTTTAGATACTTCCAATAGAACTTTGCTTCTTTAAAATTCTTTTTTGCCAAATACACTATCAATAAATGTAGATTTATCTTTACCGTTTTTAAAGATGTACGACAAGTTCAAAGTAATCATATCCACTTCGTAGATGTAATTGGTAGTCGTATAAAATTCGTTAGCACGCCAGGTAGAGATGCGTTGTTCGTTGCTATTTAAAAGACCCATGTCTATGTTGCGCCATTGCAGGGTGGCTTTTAGCCGATTGTCAAAAAACGATTTTTGTAAAGTCAAGTGAGGTGCATAATACCTTGAGTCTTCCCCTTGAGCCGTTACCCGGTCTGAGAGGTAATTAAAAGTAAACTGTAACAGGGCATCATTCCAAAAGGTATAACTCGTATTTGCGTTGATGCTAAAAACAGTTGCGTTAGTGTCAACAGGTCTATTATCAAATCGCCCCTTTAAGTGATATAGAAATAGGTTTGCACCAATAAAAGCATTCCATTTTTGTGTGGGTTTTAATTGAGTGCCCAGCTCAACCCCTAGGGTTTTGGCATCACCTACATTGGAGTAGATGCGATTCAAAATACTGTCGTTATAAACGGTATTCACCCGATTGATTACATTTCGGGTATTTCTGTAATAAGCAGTTGCAAATACACTTCCTCCCTTAATTTTTTTATCTATTCCAAGCTCAATCAAATCAATGAACTCGGGTTTAAGGTTTGGATCACCTTGCTCTAGTGTTTCTGAGTGTTCACGCTCTGGGAAAGGATTCATTTTAAACGTCGTGGTGCGTTCCACACGTTTACTGTAGGCTAGTTTGATATTCGTTTTTTCATTTGCCGCATAAGACACAGCTGCCGAAGGGTAGATTTTGGTAAAATCATAGTTCAACTCTTCGTCAAGAGTGTTTGCCTTGTCTTTTAACTGCAAATTGCGTTGCATGGCTTCTAGACGTGCTCCGGCATTGTAGTTCCACTTCCCTTTCGATGCTGTAAGTTGTCCATATATTGAATGGATTTTTCGGGCTAAATTAACTTCGCTTGAGAACTCAGGAACCAAAACAAAAGGTTCATTAAAGGCTGTCCGGCGCTGGTAAACAAAATCTCCGGTATGGTCTAAATTTCGATATTGATACCCCAAATCCAATGTGCCATTTTTGATGGGGATTGTATAATCCAGTTGTGAGCGCATGCCGTAAAGCGGATTGTCGTTGGTGTTGTATTCGTCTTGATAAAGAATGGTGTTGTTTGGATGCCCAAGATTTTGATTTACCGTAGGCCCTCCTAAAAGCGTGTATTCATATAAGAAAGAAAAACGAAGTTTTGAATTATCTGAGAAACGATGGCTAAAGTCAAGACTTCCAAGAGCAAAATCACTTTTTCGCTCTCTCAGGTTGTGATTAAAATAGGGCGCTGAAGAAATTTTAGTGCCATTTGGATAGGGCGAAATGGTATGGTTATCGTAATAAACAATATCTGCCAAACGCTTTTTGGAACGTTTTCCTGCAAAAATCCCCATCGATACTTCACTGGCTGTATTGGGAGTATATGCTAAAGTAAAACGCCCGTTGACATTGGTTTCGTCAAAGCTTCGCTCGCCTGAAGAGGGCAAACGTGTAAAACTATTATCTATGATGGTAAAAACATCCCCTTCTCGTCTACCGCCTTTATCGTTTCGTTGGTAATTTGCCCCTAAAGAAAGGTTCCATTTTTCTGAGGTACTGTTGTAGATGATGTCTGTGCCATAGCGTTGATGTGTATTTTCATTGCCATAAGTTTCAACGGATGGAAACCCAGAGGAAATATTTAACTGTGCATATTTTCCCTCCACATTTCCTTTTGTGGTAATAATATTCAACAAACCTGATTTTCCGTCGGGGTCGTATCTAGCAGAGGGCGCTGTGATAAGTTCTACAGATTGCACTGCATTTGCAGGAAGTTGTTCGAGAAGTGAGGTCATATTTCCTTGCAAGGGCTTGCCATTGAGCAATATCACAAACCCAGAACTGCCACGCACACGTATTTCACCTTGCGCATCTACACTAACGGCTGGAATTTGCCGAACCACATCTACTGCTGATCCGCCTTGTGCACTCTTAAAAGTACTTGCCGAAAAAACGTTTCGGTCAATTTTATTGATTACTGCAGCAATATCACTTGTTAGCGTAACTTCATCTAAGCTCGTACCTAGTTGTAGGACTATTGTACCTAGGGAAACCTTTTGCCCTTTCGTGATGCTTATGTTTTGAATAGTCGAAGGTTGGTATCCCAAAAAAGAGGCTTCTAAAAAATAAGCCCCTTTTTCAATTTTATCGATGTTAAACGCCCCTTTATCATCTGTAACAACCCCAGAAACTAAGGCTTTTGTATTTTGATTGTACACCGCAATTGTAGCATATTCCAAAGGAGTGTTTTGTGCATCTGTAATGGTTCCTGTAAGTTGCGAATGGACACAAAACGGGACTGCTATAAGCAGCAATAGTCTGAACACATTTTTCATATGCGATTTGGCGTTGAAGGGCAAACGTAGTCAGTTACAGCAATACCAGCATCTTTAATGGCTTTAAAACCACCCGAAACATCAATCAGATTGTGGATACCACGACTCTTTAAAATAGAGGCGGCAATCATACTTCGGTACCCTCCGGCGCAATGCACATAAAATGGTTTTTCAGAGGGGAATTCAGCCAAATGATCGTTTATAAAACTAAGCGGAGTGTTTTCTGCCGACGGAATATGTTCAGATAAATATTCGGTTTCTTTACGAACGTCAAACACGTTTATATCAGTAGATTCTAGCATTTCTTTTAACGTAGCAGCATCCACCGATTCAAGCGAATCGGTTTCTTTGGCTGCGGCTTGCCAAGCCTCAAAACCACCTTCCAAATACCCTAAAGTATTGTCAAACCCAACACGAGAAAGTCGCGTAACCGCTTCCTCTTCTCTCCCCTTTGGAGCAACTAGCAAAATGGGTTGTTTGACATCGGCAATAAGCGCACCTACCCACGGGGCAAATCCGCCATCAAGACCAATAAAAATGGATCGTGGAATATGCCCTTTCGCAAAATCATTTTGGTGACGAACATCAAGTACAACAGCACCGGTTTCGTTGGCAGCTACCTCAAAAGCTTCGGGCGATAAGGCTTGTGTGCCTTGCGCCAAAACCTCGTCCAAATCAGCATAGCCCTCTTTGTTCATTTTCACATTAAGTGGGAAATATTGTGGTGGCGGGAGCAATCCATCAGTTACTTCTTTAATAAACTCATCTTTGGTCATGTCGGCACGAAGGGCGTAGTTCATTTTTTTCTGATTGCCCAGCGAATCTACAGTCTCTTTCATCATGTTTTTACCACAGGCAGATCCTGCGCCGTGTGCCGGATAAACAATTACGTCATCTGCCAAAGGCATGATTTTGTTTCGTAAACTTTCGAAAAGGGTTCCTGCCAATTCTTCTTGGGTCATGTGGGCAGCTTTTTGTGCCAAATCGGGCCGACCAACATCGCCCAAAAACAAGGTGTCTCCAGTAAAAATGGCATGGTCTTTTCCGTCTTTGTCACGCAGCAAATAGGTAGTGCTTTCCATGGTGTGACCTGGCGTGTGAACGGCTACAAGTGTTGCATCGCCAAGCGGAAATTCTTGCCCATCTGTGGCAATGATTGCATCAAAATCGGGGTTGGCGTTTGGTCCAAAAATTATGGGAGCACCCGTTTGTTTTGCAAGGGTGAGGTGTCCGCTAACAAAATCGGCGTGAAAATGCGTTTCAAAAATATATTTGATTTTTGCGCCATCGCGGGTGGCGCGCTCCAAGTAAGGAGATGTTTCGCGTAGTGGGTCAATAATTGCCACTTCACCATTGCTTTCAATGTAATATGCCCCCTGTGCCAAGCAACCAGTATAAAGCTGTTCTACGTTCATTTTGCTTTGATTTTGATACTGTAAAAATACAATTTTTTGCCGTTAGGATTCCCCTGTTTCACTTTGCAACGAAACTTTCTCTTGCAGGTCGTTTTTTGGCGTTTTATTTAGGGCATATTCATAGGCTTCTAAGGTGGTTACAAAGAAGTTCTTGTGTCCAATAATATCTAATAATTTTGATTTTTTGATGATGTCTCGAGTAGGTCCAATTACTTCTGAAAACAAAACGGAAATGCCTTGTTTTTGCAAATCGATGATAAGGTTTTCGAGCATAAATACCGCACTGCTATCGATGTAGTTAATGGGGTCTGATTTAAGAATCAGGGTTTTGGGCAGAGGGTTTTGCGTATGCAGTTCACGTAACAGTTCCGACTTAAAATAGTCTTTATTTCCAAAGTAAAGCTGTGCATCAAATCGTATAATGAGCACTTCAGGATTGTTTTCAATATCATCTTTAAATCGTGCGATATTTCTGAAATAATCGGTTCCTTTTATTTTTCCCAAAACCGCAATATGTGGTTTTGAGGTTCGATACACCATCAGCAGTAACGCAAATAGGGTTCCAAATAAAATTCCCTCAGGGATACCCACGGTTAAGGTTATACAAAAGGTTACCAATAACAGTACAAATTCGTCTTTACGCGTTTTAAAAAGTTGTGCCGGATACTGAACATCAATCAACCCAAAAACAGCAACCAAGATTATGGCAGCCAAAACGGCATTGGGTAAAAAATAGAATAGTGGGGTTAAAAACAACAATGTGAGTGCAATAACAGCTGCGCTTATTATCCCTGCAAGTCCTGTTTTTGCGCCACTAAGGTCGTTTATGGCGGTTCTAGAAAAGCTGCCCGTGGAAGGATACGATTTAAAAAATGCACCAATAATATTTGCTGTTCCTAGTGCAATCAGTTCTTGGTTTGGTTTCACCTCATATCCGTGCTTGTTTTCCATGGTTTTTGCAATGGAAACCGCTTCCATAAAGGCCACTAGGGCAAGGGTTATTGCAATGGGAAATAAATCACCAATACGTGAAAAATCAATATCAGGTATTTCAAAACCTGGCAAACCACTTGGAATTTCGCCAACAATTTGTACTCCTTTGCTGTAAAGCTGTAAAACGGACACCAACAAGATGCTTAGTACAACCACGACAAGTGCTGCAGGGATGCGTTTGTGGAGTTTTCGAAGCCCCAATAACATCAAAATAGAAAGCATCCCGATGCTACACGTATACAGGTTTGTTTTGTCGATAAGGGAGAACGTATTTAAGAGGAGTATGTGAAATTGATTGCTTTTTTCGATCTGAACGCCTAATAAGTGATTGAACTGGTTGAACCCAATAATCAGTGCGGCTGCAGAGGTAAATCCACTGATAACGGGCTTGGATAAAAAATTGACTAAAAACCCCATTTTCAGGATTCCCATAACCGCTTGCAGCACGCCCATGAAAAGCGCCAAAACAATCGCCATAGCAATGTATTCGTCTACCCCCGAAAGGGATAATGCCCCCAAGCCTGCAGCTACCAATAGCGAATCCATTGCCACGGGGCCAACACCCAATTGGGGTGATGTGCCCATAAACGCATAGACCAATTGGGGCATTAGTGCGGCATAAAGCCCATAAACGGGAGGTAAGCCCGCAATCATCGCATACGCCATGCCTTGCGGAATAAGCATAATGCCTACTGTTAGACCAGATGCAATATCGCCACTAAGATATGCTCGCGTATAACTCGGCAACCAAGAAAGGATGGGAAATAACCGTTTTATCATCAAATGCAAAAGTACTACATATTAAAAAAAGTGTCATCTTGTCTATTTATGGGCACTTCAGTTCAATTACATTACTTTTGCCGCTTAAATTTCACATCATGAAGCCATTTAAACTCATTGATTCAACCAACGGCGGAAGCGCTAAAAATGATATCCTTTCTGGGTTAACGGTGGCACTGGCACTGGTGCCCGAAGCGGTTGCTTTTGCTTTTGTGGCGGGGGTTTCGCCCATAGTAGGATTGTATGGTGCATTTATGATGGGGCTTATCACTTCTGTTTTTGGCGGAAGACCTGGGATGATTTCTGGCGCAACGGGTGCTATGGCAGTGGTTATGGTGCACCTTGTTAGCGAAGGAAATGCTCTTGGAGGCAATGAAACCGCTGGACTACAATTTTTGTTTGTTACGCTTATTTTGGCAGGATTGATTCAGGTTGCAGCAGGTGTATTACGTCTTGGGAAGTTTGTACGAATGATTCCACACTCCGTGATGATGGGCTTTGTAAACGGATTGGCAATTGTCATCTTCCTCTCACAGCTTGGAATGTTTAAAAGTCAGGGGGATTGGCTTACGGGGAATGCACTCTACACCATGTTGGGATTGGTTGCCCTTACGATGGGCATTATGCTTGGTGTACCTTTTTTGACCAAAAAAGTACCCGCAGCCCTTACGGCAATTTTGGTCGTATCCTGTTTGGTGATTTTTGGCGGATTGGAAACCGAAACGGTACGTTCTTTCGTGGTGGCAAATGGGGGCGAGGGTATCGAAGCTGGTCTACCCAGTTTTAATGTACCGTTTGTGGAGGTGTCCTATGCAAATCTGCTCTTTATGTTGCCCTATGCGTTTATTTTGGCAGCCATTGGGCTTATAGAGTCCTTGATGACGCTAAACCTTATTGATGAACTTACTGATTCGCACGGTAGCGGAAACCGGGAATGTGCTGCTCAGGGATTGGGCAATATCGTTAACGGCTTTTTTGGGGGTATGGGCGGTTGTGCTATGATTGGTCAGAGTATTATCAACATCAAATCTGGGGGGCGTGGACGTCTTTCTGGAATCACAGCGGCAGTAGCCTTGTTGGGATTTATATTGTTCGGCGCAAGGTATATTGAGCAAGTTCCTATTGCGGCATTGGTAGGAGTCATGTTTATGGTGGTCATTGGCACCTTTGCGTGGAGTACGTTCCGCGTTTGGAACAAAGTGCCCAAGGCAGATATTATTGTGATTGTATTGGTTACGGTGCTAACCGTAATTTTTGATTTGGCAATTGCCGTATTGTCGGGTGTGGTGGTGTCTTCGTTGGTGTTTGCATGGGAAAATGCCAAACGCATACGGGCGCGCAAACATATTGATGAACACGGCGTAAAGCATTACGAGATCTACGGCCCTTTGTTTTTTGGCTCTACAGAACTGTTTACCAGTAAGTTTGACGTGCAAAATGACCCCAACGAGGTGATTATCGATTTTAAAGATTCTCGCATTGTAGACCAATCGGCGATTGAATGTATTAATAAACTCACGGAGCGCTACCTTAAAAACGGCAAAAACATTCACTTGCGTCATTTGTCTGGCGATTGTGTAAAGCTCATTAAAAAGGCAGAAAAAATCTGTGATGTAAACGTACTGGAAGACCCCGATTACTTTGTTGCCATTGATAATTTTAGAAAAGCACAAGAGGCATTAACGTAATCGTTATTTTGGACAAGCAAAAGTAATGAATGTAGTTTTTACTGTTCATTTTGTCTTGAAACAAAACGAACCAAACCTGCCTGCGGCAGGCAGGAGTTCAAGGCAGCATACCATCAGCTAAAAATCTGCACTCCTGCCTAAACTAAAAGAACTCACGAGCATAGCTCGCTCAAACAGATTTTAGTTTTTAACGGCATCCTTTTGATTTTCTTCACGCTGTTGTTATGAAGCCATTACCTAAGAACTGAATTCGATTTTTTTTGGGTTTTCTTTTCCACCAGAATAATGAGAAAAACGATGAATTTCAGTTGCGTAGCAAC
>CAZSSZ010000028.1:0-12320 GCA_964609755.1 uncultured Flavobacteriaceae bacterium
CGAATTACAGTCAAAAATTGAAAATCCATCACTTAGTAGTTCGAACCTTGAATTGACCATTGACAAAGCAATTACTTTATCCGAATGTCTCGAGAAAATATAGTTAGATGGAGATTTAAAACAACGTCAAAAACTGCAACATTTAGTCTTTCCATCTGGATTGGTTTACGTCAAGTCAAACGACCGAGTTCCAACCCCAAAAGTGAACGCTATTTTTGGCTCTATTCCGATTTTATCAAAGGAAATGTCAAATAAAAAATGGAGAACCAATTCCTGTGAATCAATTCTCCGATTGCGTGACCCAGGGAGGATTCGAACCCCCAACCCTCAGAGCCGAAATCTGATATTCTATCCAGTTGAACTACTGGGCCAATGGGTTGCAAAAATACGTTTTTAAGACATTACGCCAATTTTTGACGGACGATAGTAGATATGATTTTACCATCAGCCTTTCCTGCCATTTGCTTAGAAGCCATTCCCATAACCTTACCCATGTCTTTCATGCCTTCAGCGTTGGTTTGCGAAATAATCGTATCTACAATTTTTCCAATAGCAGCTTCGTCAAGTTGTTCGGGTAAAAACTGTTCAATGACTTTTATTTGTGCTTCCTCAGGCTCGGCAAGGTCTACCCTACCCTGCTGACGAAAAATTTCTGCACTGTCTTTGCGCTGCTTTACCAATTTTTGCACCAGCTTAATCTCGTCGTCTGCCGTGAGGTCTTTTGCCCCGACTTGTGTTTGTGTCAATAATAGTGCAGATTTTATCGCACGTAACGATTCCAATGCCACAGCGTCTTTGGCTTTCATAGCTGCTTTTAACTGTTCGGTAACTTGTTCTTGTAAGCTCATATTAGTCAACGTTATCGTGTAAGAAAGAATTATTGGTGCGGAATTGCAGCGCGTCTTTGCTATCTAAACTTAAAGAAGTTCGAGAGGTGTTTGCGCTATCATCGGGATGGGACAATTCCACCTCTTGACGCTTGTATGCCGGCTCTTTCTCCATGTCTTCAACTCTCGTATTTTGATTAAAACGGTAGTTAAACTGCTTTAGTTTTTGTTTACGCTCTTCGGTTCTTCGTGCCAACCCTTCTTCAATAGTGCAATCGATTGGCGAAAAAGGTTTATCCGTTTCGGCAGGAGATTCCTCTTTTACAGAAACTTCCGCTTTGCGTGCTACGGGAGTAGGTACTTCTTCCTCTTCCATTTCCAAAACAAAGCGCTTGATTTCACCTTCAGTAGATGCGTTTGCAACAGGTTGACTATCTTCTTCTAGCTGAAACAGTACTGCAGGTGCAGCTTTTGGTGCAACCTCAGGCGCGCTAAGAGGCGCATCTAGAGGCGATGTAGTTTGTGGCTGTGGCACAACCACCTCGGCATCTATCACTTCAATATCATTTACCGAGGGGGTTACATCGTGGATGGTAAATGAGCTTGCAGGGGTTTCTACAACATCTTTAGGTGTCTGTACCGTCTCAAATGAGGTTTTAATTTCACGTACGTTTTCAGTGGTAGGCACATATCCAGCAAAAGGGATTTCTTCAACAGACTGTGTTGTCTCAACTGAATGTGACGGTACAACCTCGGGGTCAAAAAGTGGAATTTGACCCACAGATAAATCATGGGTTACTTTTTGATCGTCATCATCCAAAGAGTGTATGATTTTTTGCGGATCGGCATGTACGATTTCTTGTTGCATATCGGGGGCAAATCCCGTTGCAATTAGGGTAACCGAAATCGCATTGTCTAGGGTTTCATCCTCGCCAATCCCCATAATGATATTGGTGCTGTTCCCAGCTTCCTTCTGAATATACTCATTGATGGCACTAATCTCATCAATGGTAACCTCATCACTACCCGATACAATAAGCAGCAACACATTTTTGGCACCCAAAATTTTGTTGTCGTTTAAGAGCGGTGAATCTAGTGCTTGCACAATAGCCTCGTGCGCACGATGACTTCCTGAAGCCGTACCCGAGCCCATAATGGCAGTACCGCTATTCGCCAGTACGGTTTTGGCATCGCGTAAATCAATATTCTGTGTGTAGTGATTTGTAATAACCTCCGCAATACCACGAGAGGCTTTCGCCAAGACTTCATCGGCTTTGGCAAAACCCTGTTTAAAGCCCAAATCGCCATACACCTCACGCAGTTTGTTGTTGTTGATTACAATAAGCGAATCTACATGTTTACGCAAATTGTTAAGACCTTGCTGCGCCTGATCGTTTCGTGTTTTTCCCTCAAATTGAAATGGCATGGTAACAATTCCCACAGTCAAAATACCGAGTTCTTGGGCAAGTTTTGCAATAACAGGTGCTGCTCCGGTACCGGTTCCTCCGCCCATTCCGGCAGTAATAAACACCATTTTGGTATTTACATGAATCGCCTCTGAAATTTGATCCAAACTTTCGATGGCAGATTGTGCACCAACCTCAGGATCAGCACCTGCGCCCAATCCCTCAGTGAGTGAAACACCAAGTTGAATTTTATTCGGTACAGGGCTGTTTTCAAGGGCTTGTGCATCGGTGTTGCAAACCATAAAATCAACGCCATTAATCCCTTGTTGATACATGTAATTTAAAGCATTGCTGCCGCCACCACCAACGCCAATTACTTTTATGACATTGCTTCTGTTTTTGGGCAAATCGAAAGAGATATTATCAAATGAATCCATAAAATTTTATTCTGCGCTTTCTAAAAATGTTTTTAATCGTTCTGTAAATCGGTCAATGACTGAGGTACGCTTTTCTTGCTTTGGCGCATGTTCCTCGTGCTCGCCCTGAGGTTCGGTTTCAGCAACCTCATCAGTACTGTCTAAATGTTTGAGTTGATTTTCTGCGGCGTTCATCACCAAGCCTACTGCGGTAGCAAAAAGCGGACTTGCCGTTGCGGCATCCGTATCTCCAGCTAGGTGTTCGTTTGGATATCCAATCCGCGTATCCATTCCCGTGATATATTCCACCAACTGTTTTAAGTGCTTGAGTTGGCTTCCTCCTCCAGTCAAGACAATACCTGCAATCAATTTTTTCTTCTGTTCCTCGTGTCCGTAATTTTTGATTTCAGCATAGGCTTGCTCAATGATTTCTTGCACACGAGCGTGAATAATTTTAGATAGATTTTTTAATGTAATTTCTTTTGGATCGCGGCCGCGAAGCCCCGGAATAGACACAATTTCATTGTCTTTGTTTTCGCCCGGCCAGGCCGATCCAAACTTAATCTTCAACAATTCGGCTTGCTTTTCAATAATCGAACACCCTTCTTTGATGTCTTCTGTAATCACATTGCCACCAAACGGAATTACCGCCGTATGACGAATAATGCCATCTTTGAAAATAGCCAGATCTGTAGTGCCGCCCCCAATGTCAATGAGTGCCACGCCAGCTTCTTTTTCTTCTTGACTGAGCACCGCATCGGCAGAAGCAAGGGGCTCAAGGGTAATACCACCAAAATCCAATCCGGCAGATTTTACACAGCGCATAATGTTGCGAATGGAGGACACCTGCCCCACAACCACATGAAAATTGGCTTCCAAACGGCCACCATACATCCCAATAGGTTCCTTGATTTCGGCTTGCCCATCAACCTTATACTCTTGTGGAAGTACGTGTATGATTTCCTCACCCGGCAGCATCACCAATTTAAATACTTGATTTTTAAGCCGTTCAATATCCGCTTCGTCAATAACTTCATCGGCATTGGCGCGGGTAATGTAGTCGCTGTGCTGGAGGCTACGGATGTGCTGCCCTGCAATACCCACAACAACGCTCTCAATTTTTTTCCCCGAAATGGCTTCTGCTTCTTGGGCTGCCGCCTGTATCGATTGTATAGTTTGGGTAATGTTGTTTACCACTCCCCTGTGAACGCCTTGGCTTTTTGACTTTCCAACCCCAATAATTTCGAGTTTATTATACTCATTTTTGGTTCCGAGCATGGTTACGATTTTCGTAGTTCCAATGTCTAATCCGACGGCTATTTTTTCTTGTTCCATAGCATATTTATTTTGAACAAACGACTTGTCCGTGAAACGAAAGGTTTACTTTTTTGTAGGTTTTTATAACTGCACTATCGCGCATTTTTGCGTAAAATGCTTTGTAATTATGTAGCTTCTGCCCAATGCGATTTGTGTCCCCCAAAACAATTTGATAGGACTCTTCGCGCGGTTCCATGGCAAGCCCCTCTGAAATCCACTCGTAAGCCACAATGTGCTGCAACATAAACGTATCTGTAGAAATTTTTCCCAAGGCATCAACTAGCAAAGGGCGCTGCGTTTCGGTAGGATTCCCATAAAAAACGGGGACTGCAACAGACTGGTTTTTGGAAAGCGGAAAGGCTTCTCCACTTGCATCTAGATAATAACTGTTGCTGCCTTCTATGCGCACTATTGGTAATTTGGTTGTTATTTGAACACCAACACGTCCATCAATATCCACAAAAGTTTGGGCGTCTTCTACCCAAGGGTTTTGGTTAAGTGTGTGTTCAATGTTTCTCAAATTTAGACCACTTTTTAACGCAGATGCGCTATCGTGCAAAGCAAGTTTCAACAACTTATTAACGGAGTCTTGCGCTACGAATTGCGGGCGGCTTTCCTCCCAAAAAATTCGATCTAACACAACGGAACGCAACCCGTTTCGTTGGTGCATAAACACACTTAAGACCACCATACCCACAAACAAAAACGCTGCTAAAATCATCTTATTCATGGCATTGATTTTTAAGGATTTGTGCCACATTTTGAACCTCAAATGCAATGTCTCCAGCACCCAATATCGCAACCACCTCGGCAGTAGAATTAGCCACTTTTTGGGGCAACTGCGCTTTGGAAATTAGCTGAGTGTTGGGGTGGTTTTTAGCAATCAACAAATGGCTTGTTACGCCTGTAATAGGAAGTTCGCGGGCAGGGTAAATATCCAAAAGCAGTACTTCATCAAAGCGTGCAAGCGCCTTTGTAAAGCCCTCAGCAAAATCTTTTGTGCGCGAAAACAAATGCGGTTGGAATACTCCCAATTTTCGTTTTCCAGGGTAGAATTCTTCTAAAGCATCTACCACAGCATTAACTTCTGTGGGGTGATGCGCATAATCATCAATGAGGACTTTTGGCGCAGTTAAGCGAATGCTAAAACGCCTGTCAATTCCCTTAAACGTTGCTAAACCTTCTTTAAGATCGCTTGGGTTACAATTCACTTCAAGTGCCAAAGCAAGTGCGGCGGCGGCGTTCATTAAATTGTGTTGACCAGGATAGGGCAATTTTAAATCTGAAACCAAGCCTTTAGGTGTGTCAAAATCAAAGACATAATACCCTTGTTCGGATTTTAAATTAACAACACTATAGTTGCCTTCGCCGAGCCCAAATGTATTCCCAGTAACTAAAAGCCCATGACGAATAAACCTTTTTTCAGGAGCTACTTTACTAGCAAATGCCGTAAAGGTTTTTTCAATTTCTTCTGAGGTTCCGTAAATATCCAAATGATCGGCATCCATGGAAGTAAGGGCTAGTGCCGTTGGCGTAAGATGCGTAAAAGAACGGTCGAATTCATCCGCCTCGACCACCATAACCTCTTGTCCCTCCAGCAAAAAATTACTACCAATATTTTCGGCAATACCCCCCAAAAAAGCTGTGATTTTTTTGCCGCTTGTGCGCAGCAAATGCATGAGCAATGAAGTTGTTGTGGTTTTACCATGTGTGCCCGCTACTGCCAAACAGGGCATCGTGGCGCTGATTTCCCCAATGATTTCGGCGCGTTTTTGAAGTGTAAATCCACCCGAAGTAAAAAATGCCAATAAAGGAGAAGTTGCAGGAATAGCAGGGGTGTAAATAACTTTGGTCGTTTGCGAATTAGTAAAGGTTTCCGGAATTTGGCTTGGGTCTTCGATATCTGTAACATGTGCGCCCATAGCTACCAACTTTTCCGTTAGTGGGGTTAGGGTTCTGTCGTAGCCTGCCACGGGATGCCCCTGTGCCAAAAAGTACTGCGCCACCCCAGACATACCAATGCCACCAATACCCACAAAATAGACCGGTACTTTATTCATGAGCGATGAGTTGGGTTAGTATTTTCACAATTTGTTTGGTCGCATTGGGACGCGCAAAAGCTTTGATGTTTTGGGAAAGGCTATTCCGCAAACTTTCATCTTGAATAAGCGTGTGCAACACCCCCCAAAAGGTATCGTCGGCTTGGCGCTCGACTACCATTTTGGCGGCTTGCTTGTCTACCAAAGCCTGTGCGTTTTTTTCTTGATGGTTTTCGGCAACATTTGGCGAGGGAATAAAAATTGTAGGCTTTCCAACCAAACACAGTTCTGAAATTGCCAGAGCCCCTGCGCGCGACACCACAAGGTCTGCCGCAGCATAGGCTGCAGGCATATTATCAATAAATGGGACCACGCGAATATTTGCAGTTTCTAGGTGCTGGTAGTCAGCAGCGTATAGGCTTCCGCATTGCCAAATAACTTGAATATTTTGTTGGGTAATATCTTTCAAATGTGCACAGACAAGTTCGTTTATTTTGCGTGCCCCTAAACTTCCCCCCAAAACCAAAAGCGTAAAGGCATTTGAGGAAACCTCCATAAGCTTACAAGCTTCGGCTTTAGAAATGGGGTCTTGCAGCACCGCCCTGACAGGATTCCCCGTGATGTGTGTTTTCGCCTTTGGGAAATATTTTTGTGCAGCTTCGCTTCCCAAACATATGGCCGCGGCACGAGAAGCAAGACGTTTGTTTGTTATTCCGGGGTAGGCATTTTGCTCTTGCAAAAGCGATGGAATACCCAAGAGTGAAGCCACAAAAACAAGAGGCCCACTAGCAAAACCGCCAGTACCCACAACCAAGTCGGGACGAAAACGCGCCACAATAAAAAAAGCTTGAAACAGACTCCAAATAAGCTTTAATGGGAAGAGCAGGTTTCGCAACATATTCTTCCTGTCAAAGCCCGAAATCCACAAGCCCTTAATGCGATATCCCGCTTTGGGAATACGCTGCATTTCCATACGATTATACGCCCCAACAAACAAGAGCGATGCCTGTGGAAATTGCGATTTTAGTTCGTCTGCAATAGCCAATGCCGGGAAAATATGACCTCCCGTACCACCTCCAGAAATAATCAGTTTAGGATTCATGGCTAAATTCATTTAAAGGATTCATGGACGACTCATCTGGCGTTACCTTACGGTTTGCACTGACACTCAAAATAACACCAACCGCCAAAAAGGTCATCCAAATTGAAGTACCTCCACTACTAATCAGCGGAAGCGGTTGCCCTGTAACAGGCAATAGCGAAACCGCCACACCCATGTTGATAAAGGCTTGCGTAACAATCGGCAATCCCATGGCTAGAATAAGCAACTGCCCAAAAAAACTTTCAGATTTGTTGGCATTGATTAAAATTCTAAAGAGCAGCAATACGAACAAAAACAATAAGGACAACGCCCCAAGCATTCCGTATTCTTCCGCAATAATGGCATATATAAAATCAGATGAACTTTGTGGCAAAATGTTTTTCATCATGCTTTTTCCTGCGCCTATACCCACAAATCCGCCTACAGCAACCGCAGCTTTGGCACGCTCAATTTGATAATCGGTAGTGTTATTCCCATCACCAGAAAAACTTTCCAAACGGCTCATCCAAGTATCCACTCGATTGGGAAAGGCATCGGGATAGGCTTTTGCTAACAACACAAAAAGGACGAGTAAAAGCATGGCTACACCCAACATCCCCATAAGGTATTTAAACGGATATCCCCCCAAAAAAGCCACAACAGCCACCAAAAAAAGCATCAATAATGCCGTAGATAAATTCGCGGGTAATATCAATCCAACAACAATAAAAACAGGTACCCAAAGTGGTAAAAGGCTTTCTACAAAACGGATGCTTTGTTCTTTTTTAGTAGCAAAATAATCGGCGACATACGCCAATAACACCACTGTGGCAAGCGTAGAGGTTTGAAACGAAACCCCTATAACGGGAATATTCAACCAACGACTTGCATTTGCCCCATCAATGGTAGTGCCTTGCAAAGATGTTATGGCTAGTAAAATCACCACAATAGGCATACCAATTTTTGCCAAACCCGAAAAATATCGGAATGGAATAAGGTGTATAGAATACATAATTACCCAGCCCACACAAACAATAGCAACATGCTTTAGCAAGTGACCAAAAACAGAACCAGAACCTACCACATAAACCAGATTAGAGCTTGCACTGTATACGGGCAAAAAGGAAAAAATAGAGAGTAACACCACTATTCCCCAAATGGATTTATCGCCTTGTAAGTACTGACTTATTTTCACGTTTATAATTTTCTTACAGCTGCTTTAAATTGATTTCCACGGTCTTCGTAATTGGCAAACAAATCAAAGCTTGCACAGGCAGGTGACAACAACACAGCATCCCCTTTGTTTGCAAGTTTATAGGCTGCCTTAACCGCATTTTCCATGTGTTGGGTTTCAACCAAAACGTCCACCACGGGCGAAAACACATCCATGATTTTTTGATTATCAACACCTAAACAAACAATGGCTTTTACTTTTTGATGCACCAACGGCAACAGGCTCGTATAATCGTTGCCCTTATCTACACCTCCTACAATCCAAACGGTGGGTTTGATCATGCTTTCAAGGGCGAAAAACGTTGCGTTTACATTGGTCGCTTTAGAGTCGTTTATATATTCCACTTTTAGGATATTAACCACGTGCTCAAGTCGGTGCGCTGCCCCTTGAAAAGTTTGTAGACTGGCTTGAATATCTTGATTGCTCAACTGAAAAAGCTGTGCTATGGTTGCAGCAGCCATGGCGTTTTTGGCGTTGTGTTGTCCGCGAAGCGCCGGATTATTTAGGGTAAACATAGGCGTTGAATTTATAGTTGTATACGGATGCTGTTGTGCATTTACCTCAATATTTGAAATACCCGATAAGATGGTTTTATCATCAGCTTCGTACAAAAAATGATCGTTTTTGGATTGATTTTTCAGCAGGTTAAACTTTGCGGCACAATAGTCTTCAAAAGAATTGTTGTATCGGTCCAAATGATCGGGAGTGAGATTGGTAATAACCGCAATGTGCGGATGGAATTTTTGGATGTGTTCCAACTGAAAACTGCTAATTTCCAACACATACACTTCGTGTTGATCTTCAACAACCGCCTTGGCAAAGCTGTTGCCGATATTTCCAGCCAAGCCGGCATCAATACCACCTTCGGTAAGCAAATGATGTGTAAGCATTGCCGTAGTGGTTTTGCCGTTACTTCCTGTAATACCAATAAGTGTGGCATCGGTGTAATTACTGGCAAATTCTATTTCTGAAACAATGGGAATCTCTGCCTTTTCAATAGCTACAATAACAGGCACATCGTTAGGGATACCCGGGCTTTTAACTACCAATTGTGCGGCAAGGATTTGATCCATATTATGTCCGCCTTCTTCCCACAAAATACCGGCATCGTCAAATGCTTTTTTTGCCGCTAGTGACAGCGTTCCAGCGTCAGAAACGAGAACATCCCATTGGTTGCGCTGTGCAAGTACTGCCGCACCAATTCCGCTTTCGCCACCACCAAGTACAATCAATTTTTTCATTATCTGACTTTAAGGGTTACAAGGCTTATGATGGCAAGCATAATGGCTACAATCCAAAAGCGACTCACAATTTTACTCTCATGGTACCCCAATTTTTGGTAGTGATGATGCAAAGGTGCCATCTTGAAAATGCGCTTCCCTTCACCAAATTTCTTTTTGGTGTATTTGAAGTATGCCACTTGAAGCACTACCGATAGGTTTTCAACAAGAAAAACACCACACAAAACAGGGATGAGCAATTCTTTTCGTACAACAAGTGCCAACACGGCTATGATTCCTCCAATGGTGAGGCTTCCCGTATCGCCCATAAACACCTGAGCCGGATAGGCGTTATACCAAAGAAAACCAACCAAAGCCCCCACAAAAGCCGCTACAAAAATGACGACTTCACTTACCTGAGGGATATACATCACGTTAAGATAATCGGCAAAAATGATGTTTCCAGAAACCCAAGCGAAAAGTCCAAGCGTAAGCACCGAAATGGAAGCTGTTCCGGCCGCCAAACCGTCTATGCCATCGGTGAGGTTTGCGCCATTTGAAACCGCAGCTATGATGAATATTACCGCTGGAATAAAGATAAGCCAAGCGTAATCGGCAGCACCATCTCCCGCCCAAGAGATAAGATCACTGTAATCAAATTCGTTGTTTTTCAGTAGCGGAATAGTTGTTTTCGTTGATTTTTCTTCTTGCAAAAAAGTACCTTCAATGCTAGCCTGTTGTTTTGTGGTAACCTCGGGGTGAAAATAAAGCGTTACACCCACAAGCAGTCCAAGACTAATTTGCCCTACAATTTTAAATCGTCCTTTTAATCCAGCTTTGTCCTTTTTCTTTATTTTAAGGTAATCGTCTACAAAACCAATGAGTCCCATCCATACCGTGGTGATAATAAGCAAAATGATGTAAATGTTGTGAAGTTTTGTAAGAAGCAACACCGGAATCAGTGTCCCTAAAATAATCATCAGACCACCCATAGTTGGCGTGCCCGCTTTTTCTTGCTGCCCTTCAAGACCTAAATCGCGAATGGTTTCGCCCATTTGATAACGCTGAAGTATGGCAATAATACGCTTACCCAAAACCGCCGTAACCAACAATGAAAAAATAATGGCAACCGCAGCCCTAAACGAAAGGTACCCAAACAGAGATGCCCCAGGAAACTGATAGGTTTTTTCTAAATATTCAAACAGATAGTACAACATTATTTCTTGGTTTGAAGGTGTTGGTTGAGTTCTTCCATGTCGTCAAAGGGCAGTCGGGTTCCGTTTTGCTCTTGATAGGTTTCGTGTCCTTTGCCCGCAACAAGAATGATATCTTTTTCCTTTGCCATGGCACATGCGGTTTTTATAGCTTGAGCACGGTCAAGAATCGTGATATACTTGTGATTTGCCTCCATTGGAACTCCCTTTAGCATATCGTTTACAATTTCGCTGGGATCTTCATTGCGCGGATTATCGGATGTAAAAATGGTCAAGTCGCTTTTTTCTACGGCGGTTTTTGCCATAAGCGGACGCTTGGCTTTATCGCGATTTCCGCCACAACCCACAACCGTGATAACGGTTTCATTTCTGGTTCTAAGCGCAGAAATGGTGTCCAAAACTTTGTTGAGTGCATCTGGGGTATGGGCATAATCCACAATGGCTGTAATATGATTAGTCGTTAGTGTTTGGAAACGTCCTGCCGCACCTTTCAATGCGCTCAATATCGGGAGGAGCTCTGTTTTTTCTACGCCCAACAGCATTCCAATAGCATAGACACAAACAAAATTCGCTGCATTAAATGCACCTACCAATGGAGTCCAAACTTCATTGTGTTGGAGTTTTAAAAGCATGCCTGAAAAACTTTCTTCTAGAACTTTTACATGAAAATCGGCAACGCTTTTCATCCCAAAAAAGTATTTTTCAGCTTTCGTGTTCTGTAACATAAATCTGCCGTTTTTATCATCGGCATTCGAAAGTGCAAAGGCCTCTTTTGAAAGTCCGTCTAAGAAAATTTTTTTGGTGTCTCTATAGGTTTTAAAGTCTTTGTGATAATCTAAATGATCGTGCGAAAGATTGGTGAAAACACCACCCGCAAACTGGAGCGCCGTAATGCGATCTTGGTCTATACCGTGCGAAGAAACCTCCATAAAACAATGGGTTATTCCCGCATCTACCATCTGACGCAAAGTTTTATTTGTAGTAATTACATCAGGGGTGGTATGCGTGCTTGGCAATACCGCTTCTCCAATGCGAATTTCTACAGTGGATAACAATCCTGTAGGGTAGCCCAACTGCTGAAACAACTGATACGCCATGGTAGCCACAGATGTTTTCCCATTGGTTCCGGTAATACCCACCAGTTTAAGCTGAGTACTTGGCGAGTTGTACCACAAGTCTGCCACCACCGCCAATGCGTGTCGGGTGTTGGTACAAGAAACATGGGTAATGTTTGGGTCTAATGTCTCAGGGAAGTCTTCACAGAGAATTGCTACTGCCCCATTTCTGATGGCATCGGGGATGTGTTTGTGCCCGTCGTGAACAGCCCCTTTGATGGCAACAAACAAGGTTCCTTTTTTCACTTCACGCGAATCAAAAGTAATCGTATGGATTTGCACATGCGTACTCCCCGAAACGGATTGCAACGGCACACCAAACAATATGTCTTTTAAAAGCTTCACGAGAGTGTAAGGATTATGGTTTGTTGTTTGTTTAAGGCTGCACCCGGCTTTTGCGATTGACGCAAAACCTTGCCTTTGCCCTTAAGTTGTACTTCAATCCCTAAAT
>CAZSSZ010000029.1:0-12061 GCA_964609755.1 uncultured Flavobacteriaceae bacterium
TAATTGTTGGTTCCAAAATTTGGGAAGGCGAATGGGCACAAGGTAGAGCAAAAGCCTACGGAATTACTGTTGAGGAACTTCCTGCACACTACGCTAAGAGAAACCTATTGAATGAAATCATTTATCCGGCAGATATTGCTGATGGGGTATTTGCTTGTGTGGGTGTACTCAATAAAACCACAGGAAACATCATTAATGTAGATGGCGGAATGGCTAATGCTTTTGTTAGATAAATAATTTTTTAATTTAGGAAATACTGTTTCGAACAAATAAAGAGATATGATTATCAAACAAGAACAGGTACAAGACCTTAACGCTAAAAAAAGTGCTGAACATCAAGGGCAGTTTAATTTCTTATCAGACAATTTGTCTAATAAAGGCGTTAATGTTGATCAGGTGATTCATAAACTTGCCGATTTTCAAGTAGCTATTCCTTCATGGGCACTAGGTGCTGGCGGAACTCGATTTGGAAGGTTTCCGTTTGGAGGCGAGCCTTCATCTTTAGAACAAAAGCTAGATGATATTGGGCTTATTCACGCGCTGACGCAAACTGCAGGTGCCGTATCACTTCACATTCCATGGGACATTCCCTCGGATTATGCCGCTATCAAAGAACGCGCCGACGCACATGGCATTGTTTTCGACGCCATGAATTCCAATACCTTTCAAGACCAAAAAGGTGCTGCACATTCATACAAAAACGGTTCTTTATCCTCAGTTGACAAAGGGTCAAGAGAGCAAGCAATTGCGCATAATATTGACGTGATTCGTATGGGTGAAAAACTTGGGTCAAAAAGTTTGACAGTATGGCTGGCAGATGGATCGTCCTTTCCAGGGCAATCGAATTTCCAAACCGTTTTGAGTCATACCCAAGATTCGCTTAAAACCATCTATAAGGAATTAGCTGACGATTGGAAATTGCTCATCGAGTATAAACCCTATGAGCCAAATTTCTATTCTACTGTAATTCAAGATTGGGGTACGTCATTTATGTTGGCAAATGCATGTGGCGACAAGGCATATACCCTAGTTGATTTGGGACACCATTTACCCAATACAAACATTGAGCAAATTGTTTCAACGCTTATGCTTAAAGGTAAATTGGGCGGCTTCCACTTTAACGACAGCAAATACGGAGATGATGATTTAACAGTTGGTTCAATAAAACCCTACTCGCTGTTTTTAATTTTCAATTCTTTGGTATTCGGTTTAGAAAACAACGCTCAAAACCCTTACCCGGCTTGGATGATTGATGCTTCGCACAATGTTAAAGATCCTCTTGAAGATTTGATGCAATCGTTAGATGCAATTTTGGAAGCGTATGCGAAAGCATTGTTAGTGGATCAAGTAAAACTTGCGCAAGCGCAAGAATCTTGTGATGTAACGCTTTGTCAAGAAATTCTTCAAGATGCCTACCGTACAGACGTAAGACCACTTATCAGACAGGCAAGAATGCAACGCGGTGGAGCTATTGATCCAATTGGAGCCTATAGAGCACTGGGCGTTCGAAAAGGGTTAATTGATGAAAGAGGGTTAGAAAGTACGGCAACAGGATTATAAAATGAGTGCACAAAAGGTAACCGCAGTATTCGACATAGGTAAAACAAATAAGAAATTTTTCTTGTTTGATAGCGAATTTCAGGAGGTTTATCGTGAATACAGTCGTTTTGAAAACATTACTGATGAAGATGGTCATCCAACGGAAGATGTTTATGCCTTAGAAAAGTGGATCAAAGAATCCTTCGACCGCTTATTGCGTTCAGAGAAATATGACATTCAAGCCATAAATTTTTCTACATACGGAGCAAGTTTGGTGCATTTGGATGAAAACGGAAATCTCGTTACGCCATTGTATAATTACACCAAAGAGATTCCTGATGAGGTGGTAGCATCGTTCTACGAAACCTATGGTCCTGAGTTGGAATTGGCGGCAGAAACGGGCTCACCAAAAGCCGGATTACTAAATTCGGGGATTCAACTGTATTGGCTAAAACATTACAAACCAGAAGTGTTTACGAAAATTAAAAAAACACTTCATCTCCCTCAGTTCATAAGCTATCTCTTTACTGCTATTCCACTGTCGGAATACACCAGTATCGGATGCCATACAGCACTATGGAATTACACCAAAAAGGATTATCACGATTGGGTATATAAAGAGGGATTTAATACCATTTTACCTCCAATAGTATCTACGGAAACCTCGATTAACATCAATTATCGCGGAAAACGCCTCAAAATTGGTGTTGGGATTCATGACAGTTCAGCTGCACTACTCCCTTACGTACGTTCGTTACGCAAAAGATTTGTCCTTGTTTCAACGGGAACATGGAGTATTAGTCTAAATCCATTTTCAGAGGGGGCATTGACAACAGAAGAAATTTCACAAAACTGTTTAAACTATATGCGCATCAATGGAAATCCAGTGAAAGCTGCGCGTTTGTTTTTGGGAGACGAATATTCGTTTCAAGTAAGAGAAATCGAAGCCAAATTTGGACTAGATGAAAGTTTCCACAGAAATGTCAAATTTGATCGCGACATATATTTAAGGTTAGCTGGGAAACCAGAACGTTATTTTAAATGGCGTAGCTTAGATTCGGATAAGATGCCGGAAGCAACACATCTTGATTTTCGAAACGCAGAAGACGCCTATCACCAACTGATGATAGAATTGGTTGAACTACAAGTTGAACAAATTGCATTAGCCGCTGGAGAAAAAAAATTAAAGCGTATTTATATTGACGGTGGATTTAGCGATAACGACGTATTTATTAAATTGCTATCTGTTGCTTTCCCAGATGTGAAACTGCGAAGCACAACCTCTTCGTTAGGATCAGCCTTGGGTGCTGCAATTGCCATTTCGGACACGAAGTTAGACTCCAAATTTTTAGAAAACAATTATTCACTCACAAAGCATTTACCAATACTATTTAAGCTAGATGAATCAGAAATTATTAAGTAAATACCCTTCCGTTAACGAACTTAGGGCAAAAGCTAAAAAGAGAATGCCTGCATTTTCTTTCGAATATTTAGATGGAGGATGTAACGACGATGTATCATTACACCTAAACACCTCCGATATTCACGAAGTAAAGTTGGAACCTAGATATTTGCGAAATCATGGTGAATCTAGTATAAAAACCACGCTTTTTGGAAAAGAATACGATGCGCCTTTCGGCATTGCTCCAGTAGGGTTACAAGGGCTCATGTGGCCTAATTCTGCTCAAATATTAGCAAAGGCAGCACATAAGCACAATGTTCCGTTTATTTTATCGACTGTTACGACAATGGACATTGAAGAAGCTGCGGAACTCACCGAGGGGAACGCTTGGTTTCAACTCTATAATCCAGTAGAAGATCACATACGAAACGGACTCATTGACAGAGCGCAAGCCGCAGGAGCGCCGGTACTTGTACTGCTTTCTGATGTTCCCACATTTGGATACCGTCCAAGGGATTATAAAAATCACCTCGCCTTGCCACCAAAAATGACGCTAAAGAATATTTTACGTGTTTTTGGAAAACCCACTTGGGCTATGCAAACGCTACGTCACGGAATTCCTAGCTTTAACAATCTGAAAGAATACACTCCGGAGGGATTGAACCTCAAGCAGTTGGGATATTTTATGGACCGAACCTTTTCGGGTAAACTCAATGAAGAAAAAATTGCGCCTATCCGTGAGCGTTGGAAAGGGAAACTGGTCCTTAAAGGAGTTGCTTCTGAAAGAGATACTGAGGATGCTATCAAGATGGGATTCGATGGGATTATAGTTTCTAACCACGGGGGACGTCAGCTTGATGCTTCAGAATCTACAATCTCAATAACAAACCGTATCAGTAAAAAATATGGTGATAAAATTGAAATCATGATGGACTCTGGTATGCGATCAGGACCCGATATTGCCAGAGCAATGGCTAGCGGTGCTAAGTTTACCTTTATGGGCAGAAGTTTTATGTATGGCGCAGGTGCCCTTGGAAACAAAGGTGGCGATCATACCATTGATATTTTAAAAGTACAGTTCAAACAAGTAATGGATCAATTGTGCTGTACTAAAGTAGCGGATTTGCCTAACCACCTTATCCAATAGCAATGCATCAACAACAAACAACTAAACTAAAATGAGTCAAACAGACATTACCACAGATGCTCAAGTTTCTTCGGGAGGAGAATTTGAACGCAGTAGAGTCCCCGAAAATAAATTGAAAGGCTGGTTGAGTTTTTTAGGCATGTATGCCGGAGAACACGCCGCAGGTACAGAGTTTATCATCGGACCCTTGTTCTTAACTACTGGGGTTAGTGCTTTTGACTTGATTGTAGGTTTGCTTTTTGGAAACCTTATGGCAGTACTCAGCTGGAGGTTTCTAACCGCAGAAATTGCTGTCAAAAATCGTTTGACACTCTATTTTCAATTGGAAAAAATAACAGGAAAAAAATTGGTTACGGTGTATAACCTAGCCAACGGTGTACTGTTTTGTTTTCTAGCGGGTTCTATGATTACCGTATCTGCTACTGCAGTGGGAATCCCTTTTGGAATGGAAATGCCAAAACTAACAGACACCATGCCCAACGGCACCATGTGGATTGTTATTGTAGTTCTTATTGGATTGGTAATCTCGCTCATTGCAGCAAAAGGATTTAACATTGTTTCAAAAGCAGCAAACTGGATGTCGCCACTTATTGTAGCAGGGTTTTTTATTGCTGGAATTGTTGCCTTAAACCAACTTGGTGTGGGTAGTTTTTCAGACTTCTGGAACATTTGGGGTGAGGGTTCAGACCCATTCCCTGGGCAGATAAAATACACCTTTTGGCATGTATTCTTTTGGTCTTGGTTTGCTAATGCGGCTATGCATATTGGGATGTCTGATTTGTCAGTATTCCGCTTTGCAAAAAAACCATCGTCTGGATGGACGACTGCTGCAGGGATGTATGTAGGGCACTACATGGCATGGATTTCAGCAGCATTGCTTTATGCGGTATATATTCAATCTCCAGAAGCACAAGCATTGCTTTCTTCTGGTCAAGCACCTGCGGTAGCGCCCGGTCCTTTAGCCTATAACGCCATAGGCGTGTTTGGAATTCTTGTTGTGCTTCTTGCTGGTTGGACAACTGCTAACCCAACCATTTACAGAGCAGGACTGGCTTTTCAGGCGATACTTCCAAAGGCATCAACGTTTTGGGTTACCATTATTGCTGGAACCATAGCAACCGTAGCAGGTATTTTCCCTGCATTTGCCATGAAATTACTGGATTTTGTAGCCCTCTATGGATTTGTTTTAGCACCTATTGGAGCAGTAATTGTCTTTGAGCATTTCTTTGCTAAAAGAGCAGGCATTGAAATAAATTACGCTGAAAAAGCAGGAATCAACTTTAATTTTGCAGTACTCATCGCATGGGCATTAAGTTTCGGAATATTCTATTATATCTCTGTGAAACAAGGTGTATTCCTATCATTTGTAACACTTCCGGCATGGATAACTTGCGGGGTGTTGTATCTAGTTTTAAGCAAAAGACTTCAGAAAAAGAAATAGTTTTTCTGTTTAACTTCGACAAAAACCACATAAAACGAAAGCTCATTTTATGTGGTTTTTTGTTTTTAGAATATTCTAAAATAGCTAAGGGTGTTGCTGTGATTAGGAATATATAGGGGATGAATAAAAAAAATGAGCTGTTTTAATTAACATCGCTATTTTTGTGCACTAACCAGCGCTCTAAAGTATGGACATTTATAAGCATATATCCATTGACGAAAACTCTAGAATCCCAAAGTATCAACAAATTGTTGATGCAGTAACGGCAAATATTGCCAACGGAAATTTTGGTATCGACTTAAAAATGCCCTCGATTAACAGGTTTAGCGAAGAGTATTATCTCTCAAGAGATACTGTTGAAAAAGCCTATGGCATTTTAAAAGATAGAAACATCATTGCGTCCATCCGCGGAAAAGGCTTTTATATTTCAAGTACGCAGCTGCTAGCAAAAAAACGAATCTTATTTCTGGTCAATAAGCTGAGTAATTACAAACTCAAAACCTACAATCACTTTATTGAAAATATTGGAGCAAACTGCCATACAGACCTACACGTATATCATTGCGATGAAACCTTATTTTTAAACCTCATTGACAAGCATAAATCCTCGTATGATTATTATGTGATCATGTCACATTTTAAAACAGAAGAGCTTAAGCACGTGAGTTATACCCCGAAAACCCTTGAGGCGTTAAGCAAAATTCCTCAGAACAAACTTGTCTTTTTAGATAACGTAAAGCAAAACTTTGAGGGAGCCTTCGGAGAGGTGTATCAAGACTTTGAGGAAGATATTTATAACGCACTAACAGAAGGGTTAAGCAAGATTAAGAAATATAAAAAAGTGATATTAGTCTATGCAGAAAAATCGCTTTATCCCTACCCAAGGCGAATTTTACACGGATTTAGAAAATTTTGTGTGAGCAACAGTTTAGATTTCGAGGTTATAGAAAAAGTCTTCGACAATATGATTTTAAAAGAGGGCGATTTGTTTATCACCATTGATGAAACCGATCTTGTAAATCTGATAAAACAAGCCAAAGAAGACGAGTATGCACTTGGAAAAGACATTGGGATTATATCCTATAACGATACTCCCCTAAAAGGATTATTAGGAGTTACGGTAATGTCAACAGACTTTAAGGACATGGGAGAAAAAACAGCAGATATTATCCTAAATAAAACCGAACTAACAAGTATTAAAGTTCCATTTAAATTCATTGAACGCGATTCGCTTTAAAGACTTTTCGCAATTCATTAGGTCTTTAAACCAAAAACATTATTCCTTAAAATCGTATTCTTTATAAAAAGTGTGACTGTCGTCTGTTGTGATTTCTATATTTCTGAAAATCAACTTTTTGCCATCCCCAATATAAATACTTTTAAGCGAGTCGTCTTTGTTTAATGTGATAACAGCAAAGGAACCCTTAAAATAAATAGGCAATTCGTCATGCATAAAAACGGTATTTTTTGACTGTGTTATTACATATTGCGTAAGAAGTTCAGATGGCGTTTGACTAACGATTTTTAGCCCCTTATAACTACCGTCCTGATGAATTTTTGAAACAGATTGTACAGAAGGCTTCTCGTATTTGTTATAGGGCTCATATACCACAACAAATGGGTTTTGCCATGCTTCTCCTGCATTGCGAATAACCAAAGTTGGTGTTGGCATCGTATCATAGGGTTTTGGAGACTCAAAAGTGATGGGTGCTTTTACCTTGGTGTAGGTTCTACCTTTAAAACCAGGTATATGCAATCGCATAAATATGCCGGTGTGTAACTTTTCGGTATGAAATGTAGCTGTAATGTCTTTGTAATATTCTTGGGATGTTTGTACATCCTCAAAGAAATGCCAACCCGGATTTCTGTACTGCTTGTTGCCAATCCATGGCGCATTGGCATTTGACATATACCGATTGGGTGTTTTTACAAAGTTCATGTCATCATTCTCAAAAACCAATTTATCGCCAATATTGTGATATAAATAGTCGTGATATTCATGGGGAAGTCTAGACTTTGAACGAAATACATCTACGTAATACCCTGTTGTGGGAGAGGTTCGAATCAATGCTAAAGTGCGTTCTTGTGTGGCCTCGGCGTTGTCTCCTTTATCATCTTCAAAACTTGTTTGACTAAACGAGTGATAAGGCGAAACCCCTGCTTGCCCGACTTTTGGTTCCATGGCAATGGGAGTAACCGTGTTTATTCCCAAATTAACCCATCCCCCTTCTCCTTGAGAGCTGCCATTTACGATTACGGTATTGTGTGCTGCAAAAATTCTGGAATAGTTTTCATGTAGGTCTTTGCCATATCTTTTTCTCCCATGATCAACACCCAAAACTTGCCCCTCGCCGTACAACTCCATATGCATCCCCTCTGCATGCCCGTGAACCATATGGGCACCACCAACAAAACACATAAGACCATCTTTGGGATCTTGTGTAGAACTCAAATTTCGTTGCATTACAATTCCTGCGTGATAAACCCTATCAGTTCGTGGCAAGACAATATTTAAAGGGGTTTCTTTGAACTTTTCAGTGTACCAAAACAACGCCTCAACGCTTTGACGTTTGTATTTTCCTTTCTGAAGGGCTCTACTGAGAAGTGGCGCAAATTTGTCTTTCAAGGCGTTTAGTCCATCCATTTTGGCAAGCAAAAAAGCATTTTCATACGCCTGGTAAGGGGCATGAGCGCGTCTGTGCCCATCTCCCCAACGAACAATTTCATTGTTTGGATACACAAAGTAATCTAGGCGGGGTAAGGCGTACAGGATATTTGGATATTTTTTCCCTAGCGCTAAGGAAGGGTCATAACGATTTACGACCCACATCAGCTTTGCCAAAATAGCTGTAGAATGATTTAAATATTGTGAAGTTTCTGGCCAAATATCCCCCTGATTTTTATAATTTTTTGCCATCACATCAAGGGCATCTTGGTTTTCTGTACTTTCTTCTAGGAAATATGACAACCACTTTTCGCGTTCGGCAACATCGTCCATAGCCAACGCATTATACACCAAACTGGGTGCCTCTAAAACACAATGATTTGAACCTGTTTGTCCATAGTTAACCGTTATGTTGGCATAGGTTCTAAACACCTGTTGCGCTGCTGCAAATGGAAAACTAACTTCATTGTTTTGAATAATATCAAAAGATTTACCGTCGTTTTGGATGTAGGGATAAATAAAGTCATAAATCAAGGGCAATCTATACCCAATAACACGAACTTCTCGAAAACCATCATAAGGAAACAGCCAACCTCCCCTAGCCCTCCAATCAGACACTTCTGATTGCTGCACAGCTTTTATAAAAGCGTAAAGGATACTACTTGCAACATAAGCGTATTTTTCGTCTTTAGTCAAAAAATACGCCTGACCACAATCCAGAGCTATTTGTAAATATGTGATTAAATCCTCCGCCGGCTTCAACTCTTTTTCAGTAGCGTTATCAAGATTTCGCTGCTTCCCGTTTTCTATATGGTATGTTTTAAAGAAAGGAGGATATTGCTCAAACTTTCCTGCAACCCAATCAAATGGTAGCTTATTTAAATACGCTTTAGGGTTTTTATAAAATTGCTTTACCTCGGCGTCCGATCGTTGTATGAGACTTGTGTAAATTTCATTTGCCCAGGGTTCTAACTCAATTTTTTTAAGAATTTGGTCTCGTTCACTAGATTTCGTCAATATAAACGGCCGAGATGTATTTTGTCCATGCGCAAGAAATACGACTATTAGCAAGAGCCATAATACGTAATTTTTCAGTTGTGTTGTTGAGTGTATCATTTGCTGCTCATATGTTTTAAGGGTTAACACGGGTTACTTTTTATTGATAAAATCCAACATCGCTTTACGGTAGTGCAAATAATCATTGGGTGGCGAACTCGCATTCTTATCAAGGTATTTTTTTATCCATTGTGGATGCTTTAAGGCGCTTGGATTGCCTTCAAAGATGTTGTTAAGAAATGTCCCCGTGGTTTTGGATTGCTTCAAATGTTCTGGCAAGTGTCTGTATCCTCTTAGTGGTTTTAAACCCATAAAGTGATTTGTAAGTAACGCCACATCTGGCGATTCGGCATAGGGAATTGTTGCTCCTTTTTTAATACCAGGTCCATAAAAATTCATGTATATCTGCCACGAAGACAATTGTTCAGACAAGTGATTGCTCTTTTTTAAAGTCCCCATACCATGATCGGCTGAGATGATAAAAAATGTAGTGTCCCACAAGCCTTCCCTTTTTAAAAATGCAACCAATTTTCCCAATTGTGCATCTGCATTTAAAATAGCTTTAATGTAATCAGTATCTGGATTGGTTTTATCTAGCGGACCTTTCCACGAACTTCGTATTTCTTGCAGATGCAACCGCACCAATGAGGCACCATCTTCTTTGATATGGTTTATTGCTAAATCAACAACCTTTTGGTCAGGCATAATTTCAGCATAATGAATGTCTGGGGTTTGAAAAATAGCATATAACGAATGGCCTCCAACATAAACCGATTTGATGCCATTTCGTCGAGCCGAAAGAAAAATGTCATCTATATCTTGCGTTTCAAAAACGTGGGTTCCTGTGTGCATACCAATATTTGGTGGTGAGGCACCTCCCCATGGCTCGCTACCGTCGGGTAGTTTTACGCGTCCAACAGGGCTGTTTGAATAGGCATCTTGAACAACAACTCCGTTATTTGCAAAATACGCTAGGTTTACAGCGCCCGCTTGAATCGCCGTTTCAGCAGCATCCTTCATTAGTCCATCAATGATAAACTGAACAACTATAGGCTGTTTATTTTCTGTTTTTGCTAGCTTTTTGAACGGACTACAACCTGCTAAGAACAAGGTTGTAATTGTTAGAGTATAGAAGGTTTTCACTTAAGGAAATTATTTAGTTAAAAAATCGTCCCCCCATTTTTCTCTTAACTCTTGTGAGATTTGAGCTACCGTTTCTTGATATGCTGGTTTTTCGGCTAAATTATCCAGTTCCAGTGGGTCGGTTTTATGATCAAACAACATGCGGGCATAAGCCACGCCGTCATCTTTGGTCCATTCGGTATAAAACAAGTCCCCTTTAATTAACGTAACCGCATCCTTAAACTTGGAAACCGCCCAATCTTTTTTAGGGGATTCCCCATTTAAAATGGGCACAAAGCTTGTTCCCTCCAACGAATCTGGACCTTGAATCCCCAACAACTCAACCAAACTCGGATAAATATCGATGTATTCGGTAATTGCGGTAGTTCTTTCTCCTTTTGTCTTGCCAGGCACTTTTATAACCAATGGCGTTTTGAGGGCGGTTTCAAAGGTTACATGCTTACACCAAAGTTTATGATCGCCCAAATTCCATCCGTGATCACCCCATAAAACTACAATTGTATCATCATCTAATTCCAGACGTTTTAGCTCATCCAACACCAAGCCGATTTGAGCATCTACATAACTCACGCACGCATAGTAACCATGAATAAGTTCTTTGGCTAATGCTTGTGAAATATCACCATTTTTAGGAACAGTGTGATATTTGCGAAGTTCTCCAAATCTGTGAAAAGCCTCTTTCGGAGTAGACGAAGGTTGCACATAGCTTTCTGGTAATTCGATTTTGTTTCTATCATATAAATCCCAATATTTTTTTGGCGCATTAAATGGTAAGTGTGGCTTCATAAATCCGAGTGCCAGAAAAAAAGGTTGGTTTTTATCCTTTAATTTTCTCAAATCCTCAATTCCTTTTTTAGCAATTTTACCATCAAAATAGGCATCATCTTCAACATCTGCCCTTTCAGTTGGGACGCCGTAATTCGTCTGTATAGCCTGTTTTACATGAATCGCTAATTGGTAGTCTCTAATATTTCCTTTTGGAAACCATCTTGCATCCCAAGCAGTTGAATCATCTTTTCCACTATGATAAATTTTACCATTAGAAATGGTTGTATACCCGTTTTGCTTTAAAAGTAATGGCAATGATACCGCATTTGGAGCATCTATGTCTTTCTCTGTGAATGCATTTAAAAAACGATGGCGTGTTGGTCTTATACCTGTAAGCAAACTTGCCCGTGAAGCCCCGCAAACAGGCACATTACAATAGGCCCTATCAAATACTAAACTTTCAGTAGCCAGTTTATCAAGGTTTGGAGATTGAATATGATTGGCACCATAAAAATTAAGCTCTGGACGTAAATCGTCAACGGCAATAAATAAAATATTTTTAGGTTTGGTTGCCGTTTTAGTGCTATTACTATTTACCACACAACCTAGGAACACTAGGGGTAACATACACAATAAAATAATTCTGTTTTTCATAATTTAAATGTTACTAATTTTACAGGACCTTCAATTCCCAGAGGTATTTTACCGTTCTTCTTATAGGAACGGGTCCACCTGTTCACCATGTTGTTATCTATAGACATACAATAGTTTGCTAAAACAGTGGTATACCTTATTTCAATTTCATTTTTACCCACTTTCAATACGTCGCCTACGGGATATATGGCCTTACCATACCAACGCTTTCCCACCTTTTTCCCATTAATATAGAGTGCGGTAATC
>CAZSSZ010000030.1:0-11175 GCA_964609755.1 uncultured Flavobacteriaceae bacterium
ATAGCTCCCATCAAACAAAAAACGGAGGGTCCTCCCTCTTGAAGTAGTGTTATCAATAACCTCAGCAACCAAAGTATCATCGTCGCCAAAATACAGTTTGTTTCCTATTCGAATTTTTCGTGCCGGGTCTACCAACACATCCCAAAGACGTTGTTCTTTATTTAACTCTCTTAGCAAAAACACTTCAATTTTTGCTCCGGTTTTTTCTTTATTACCCAAAAGACGCGCAGGGAATACCTTAGTATTATTCAAAACCATCACATCGCCTTCGTCAAAATAATCGGTGATATCCTTAAAAAGCTTGTGCTCAATGGTTTGTGTTTCGCGGTGCAACACCATGAGCTTCGACTCATCGCGGTGCTCTGCAGGGTGTTCGGCTAATAACTCTTGGGGAAGATTAAAATTAAAGTGTGAGAGTTTCATATAAATAAAGAAAGGCGCAAATATACAGTTTGTACATAGGGCTTGTCAAGTGTTTAGCCAATTATTTAACAGCCGTTACAGCAAACCCCAAATGACCGAGATCCTCCCAAAATGTTGGATAAGACTTACTAACCACTTCTGCGTCATTTATTCGAATGGGAACTAAGAGTCCTAGCGGCGCAAATGCCATTGCCATTCGGTGGTCGTGATAGGTGTCAATAGCAACCTCTTCCACTATAGGGTTTTTACGTGCTGCCAAATGCAACGACGTATCCGTTACACGGATATCGGCACCCAATTTTGTGAGTTCCGTATGTAGCGCCACCAACCTGTCTGTCTCTTTAATTTTAAGGGTATGAAGCCCTGTCAAATCACACGAAACACCCCATCCAAAACAACTTACTGCAATGGTTTGTGCAATGTCGGGAGCCTTTATCAAATCGAGTGCAATGTGTGCTTGGGCATCTCCTGTTTTGGACAAGTGCAATGTGTTTCCCTCAAAGGTTGAGAAAACACCCAGTTGTTTATAAATATCCACCAAAACACTATCGCCTTGGAGACTATCTTCCACATAATTTTTTATCGAAATAGAGGCGCTATCAGCCAATGCCGCCATACTAAAATGATATGAGGCAGAACTCCAATCTGACTCCACTTCAACCGTTTGAGGTGTACTATTTTCTTGAGGAAAAACACGAATGGTTTGCCCCTTAAATTCAGTGCGAATACCCACTTTTTGTAGCAACGCACAAGTCATGTTGATATACGGAATAGAGGTAATCTCTCCCACCAAATGAATGGTAAGCCCGTTGGGTAATTTTGGCGCGATAAGCATCAACGAAGTGATGTATTGACTGCTCACATTGGCAGCAAGTTCTACCTGTTCGGTTTCTATTTTTTTTCCCTTAATGCGTAAGGGCGGATACCCTTCATTTTTGACATACGAAATATCGGCACCAATGGCACGCAGGGCATCTACCAAAATTTTGATAGGGCGTTCTTGCATACGTTTAGAGCCTGTTAATGTTTTCTCTACTCCCGGAGTAGTCGCGAAATACGAAGTCAAAAAACGCATGGTAGTACCCGCATGACCAATATCTATGGTTTCTTCTGTAGCTGTCAACCCCTGCTGCATGGCTTGGGTGTCATCGGAGTTTGACAGATTCAAAAGTGTAATTCCAGGAAATAGCGCTTGTAAAATCAAGAGCCTATTCGATTCACTTTTAGAACCCGTAATGGTGCAATGCCCCTGCAGATGTTGCGAAGCGTGTGTGAGGCGCAAAGTACTCATGAACGTAGTTTTGGGTTGTTGTGGTGACGCGAATGATCGCGCTTTGTTTTTAGGTCTAGTTTTTTGTCAAAGGCAGCTTGCAAATCGGTTTCGGTTTGATTTGCCAAACACAACAGTACAAAAAGCACGTCGGCAAGTTCTTCGCCCAAGTCTTTGTCTTTGTCACTATCTTTTTCTGACTGTTCTCCGTAACGGCGTGCAATAATACGTGCCACTTCGCCAACCTCTTCAGTCAGCTGTGCCATATTTGTGAGCTCGTTAAAATACCGCACCCCGTGGTTCTTAATCCAATCGTCTACAGCCTTTTGTGCATCTTGAATATTCATAAATCTTTGTTTTTTGAATCGATAACAATCGTTACGGGACCATCATTTACCAAATCAATTTGCATGTCGGCCCCAAAAATACCGCAGCGCACGGGTTTTCCCATGGCTACTGTGGCTTTTTCTAAAAAAAGCGCATAAAGAGGAACGGCAATATCGTGCGTAGCCGCATCACTATACGAAGGTCGATTGCCTTTTTTGGTTTGGGCGAACAATGTAAACTGACTTACCACCAAAAGTTCACCATCAACATCTATAACACTTTTGTTCATTACCCCATTTTCATCATTGAAAATACGCCTACTGGTGATTTTTTTAACAAGCCACAGCAAGTCTTCTTCCGTATCGCTATGCGTAATTCCCAACAGCACCACCAACCCTGTTCCGATGCGTTCCACATGGGTTTTATTGGCGGTTACTTGCGCCCGCGTTACACGTTGTAATACGGCTCTCATGCGTCCCAAAAATCTGTTCGGTAGTGGGTGTCATCCCCCTCCAAAATTTGCACATAACTTTTATAGCGAGAAGCTGCAATTGATCCATTTTCTACAGCGCTTTTAACCGCACATTTGGGTTCTCCCACATGCAAACAATTGTTAAACTTACATTGGTCTTTGAGTTCAAAAAACTCTCGGAAGTAATCTCCAACCTCTTCGCGTTCCATATTCACAACACCAAACCCACGGATACCGGGCGTGTCTACAATACGTGCGCCAAAATCCAAATCGTGCATTTCGGCAAAGGTAGTCGTATGTTGCCCTTGTTGGTGTTGCGTAGAAATTTCCGTAGTTTTAATATTGAGTTCTGGTGCCAGACTGTTCACCAAGGTTGATTTGCCCACACCACTATGTCCCGAAAGCATACAGGTTTTTCCTTTCATCTGTTCTTTAACCAAATCCAAATGGGTGCCTTTCAAAGCAGAAATTTCCAAACAGGTGTACCCTATATCAGCATACACCTTTATCAATTTACGCAGTTGATGTGTTTCCTCATCATTGTAGGTATCTTCCTTGTTGAAGAGTAACACAGTTTCTATAGCGTATGCTTCGGCAGTTGCCAAAAAGCGGTCGATAAACGCAGGATAGGTAGGCGGATTATTGAGCGTAACCAACAAAAAAGCAACATCGATATTGGCAGCAATAATGTGAATTTGTTTGGACAAATTCACTGATTTACGCACAATGTAATTCTTGCGCTCATGAATGTGCGTGATTACGCCCTGCACACCCTCTTGGGTATCTTTAAGGGTGGTATCCACCACATCGCCAACAGCAACGGGACTTGTACTTGTAAGTCCTTCAATACGGAATTTACCTTTGATGCGACAGGGAATAAGTTCCCCGTCAGCATCTTTTATATGATACCAGCTACCCGTCGATTTGTACACTACACCAGTCATGTAGCCAAAATAACGGATTTTTGGATGATACGCACTAGCCGTTGATTATCTGCTCTTGGTGGTTGATAGATTCTTGGTGAATCGCCTTAAAGATGCGTAAGATAAACTCCTCGCTTAATCCTTTTTCGTCGCCATCAAGAATCATTTTACCCAAAATTTCATTCCAACGTTTTGATTGCAAAACTGCTACGTTGTGATCTTTTTTGAGCGCTCCAATTTCATTGGCAATCTTCATGCGTTTGCTAAGGCTTTCCAACAAACCGGCATCAATAACATCAATTTGCGTACGCAAGGTATTGAGTTTGTTTTTGTACTCCGCATCGTCGTCCGTTTCTTTTCGGATTTTCAAATCCTCCATCATTTGAACGAGAGTATCGGGAGTAATTTGCTGTGCAGCATCGCTCCAGGCGTTGTCTGGATCCCAGTGGGTTTCTACCATCAATCCGTCAAAATTCAAATCCAATGCTGTTTGGCAAATGTCTTGGATAATATCCCTGCGTCCTGCAATGTGGGATGGGTCACAAATTAGGGGTAAATCTGGGAAGCGGTTCTGTAGCTCTACTACAATTTGCCATTCGGGATTGTTGCGGTATTTTGTTTTCTCATAGGCCGAAAACCCGCGGTGAATAACCCCTAAGTTTTTGATGTTGGCTGTGTGCAAACGCTCAATGCCCCCTAGCCAAAGGGACAAATCTGGGTTTACAGGGTTTTTTACCAATACAATTTTGTCAGTGCCTTCAAGGGCATCGGCAATTTCTTGCACGATAAATGGACTCACTGTGGAGCGTGCGCCAATCCACAAAATATCAATATCGTGCTCTAATGCTAGTTTCACGTGTGCTGCATTAGCAACTTCAGTGGCAATAAGCAAGCCCGTTTCTTCCTTCACACGCTGTAACCATTTTAACCCAATGGCACCTACCCCTTCAAAATTTCCAGGACGTGTACGTGGCTTCCAGATACCTGCGCGATAAGCGGTTACATCGGTGTCTTTGAGTTGGTGTGCGATTTTAAGCACTTGTTCTTCAGTTTCAGCGCTACAAGGCCCTGCGATTACGAGGGGGTGGTCAAGCCCAAAATCGTTGAGCCATTGACGTATTTGTGGATTGTTTTCCATGGGTATTTATTTACGGTCTAAAATTGTTCCTATTTTATTTATGATTTTCATTTCTAAAAGCAGTTCCTCAACGGCATCTGCCTCCAATTTTTCTTTGAATGCGTTTAGGTTGGAAATGTACTCATTTAGTGTTTCCAAAACGTTATGCTTGTTTTGCATAAAAATGGGCATCCACATTTCCGGTGAACTTTTGGCAAGGCGTACCGTGGACGCAAATCCACTACCTGCCATATCAAAGATGTTTTGCTCATCGGTTTCTTTTTCCAAAACCGTTTTTCCGAGCATAAAAGAGGTGATATGCGACAAATGCGACACGTAGGCAATGTGCCTATCGTGAGCAATGGGGTCCATGTGGCGCACCACCATATTGAGTTTTTTAAGAAGATTTTCGGCGCGTTCTAGCACATCCGGGCGGGTTTGCGCCACCTCGCAAAGCATGATTGTTTTTCCCTCATACAGGTTTGGAATCGCCGCATCGGGACCTGAAAATTCAGTACCTGCAATGGGGTGTGCTGCCAAAAATTGATTGCGTTTGGGGTGATTTTTAACCGCCGCACAAATAGCTGCTTTAGTCGATCCAAAGTCCATTACGACTGTATTCGCTCCAATATTATCTAAAATTTGTGGCAACAGCGATGCAATCGCTGCCACAGGAATCGACACAAACACCCAATCGCTGTTGTCAAGTTTGCCTAGGCTTCCTTTTTGATGAATAAGCCCAAGCTCCAAAGCACGATCTAGGGTGCTTTCTTTTCGGCTGATGCCCTCCAAAACTGCTTCGGGGAATAAGCGCTGCACATCTAACGAAAGTGAGCCGTTCATCAATCCAATACCTACAAAACTTATTTTCATAAGGCAATTCGGTTTAAGGCTTCTTGAATACGTGCTTCGGATACGCAAAGCGAAAAGCGAATATAGCCTTCGCCTGCATTACCGAAAATGGTACCAGGTGTAATAAAAATGTGTTTTTCGTTTAATATTTGATCTATATAGGTTTCACTATCTGTAGCGCCTACGGGTAGTTTTGCCCAAACAAACATTCCTGCGGTATCTTTTTGGTAGGTAGTGTTAAGTGCATCGGCAAGTTGCCACACCAACTTTCTTCGGTTTGAATACACCTCATTCATCTGCGTGAACCAATCGCCACTTTCGTTAAGTGCGGCAATAGCCCCTTGTTGAATGCCAAAAAACATTCCCGAATCCATATTGCTTTTTACTTTGAGCACTTGCGTAATATGTTCGGCACTTCCGCATACCATACCCACGCGCCAACCCGCCATATTATAAGCCTTACTCAGCGACTGAAATTCTAAGGCAACGTCTTTTGCTCCTGCCACGGCAAGAATACTTAACGGCTCGCTATTAAGAATATGCGCATAGGGATTGTCGTTAACAACAAGAATATCGTGCTGCTTGGCAAAGGCAATCAATTCCTCAAAAAAGGACATGGTGGCTTTGGCACCCGTGGGCATATGCGGATAATTCACCCACATTAATTTTACACCCGATAAATCTTGTTTCGCCAACTCTTCCAAATTTGGAAGCCAATCTGTGTCAGCACTTAGGGCGTAAGGCACTGCTTTTGCGCCCACCAATTCGGTAACCGAAGCATAGGTCGGATAGCCCGGATTGGGAATTAACACCCCATCGCCTTCGTTCAAAAATGCCATGGACACATGCATAATGCCCTCTTTGGAGCCCATCAACGGTAGCACCTCATGCGTGGCGTCTAAGGCTACACCAAAAAAGCTTTGGTAATACGCCACAATGGCTTGACGCAACTCGGGTGTTCCCTGATAGCTTTGATATTTGTGCGCCGTAGGATGCGAAAGGCTTTGCGTAAGTGCCTCAACAACCGATTGCGGGGGTGCCAAATCGGGGCTGCCAATACCCATATTGATGATATCCTTACCCCCGGCGATGAGTCCACGCACTTCGCGTAACTTCCTAGAAAAGTAGTATTCTTGAACGCTATGTAACCTGTTTGCAGCTCTCATTTGGCAAGTTTGTTTTTATAGGTCCCCAATACTTTTAAGGATTCCGTCATGATTTCCAATAGCTGTACGGCTTTGGTGTAAAACGCCACTTCATCAAAGGTTACATCGACAAAAAAGGAGTATTTCCACGGGGTTTCTACCACAGGCATGGACTGAATTTTGGTCAGGTTGAGTTTGCAATCGCTAAGCACATTGAGTACTGCTGCCAAACTACCTCGCTTGTGATCAAGGATAAATTTTAAGGATGCCTTATCCGCATTTTCAGAAGTCTCGGGCGTGGTTTTTACCACCACAAATCGCGTAGCATTATTTTCAATACTGTGAATGTTTGGCGCAACGATGTCTAATCCATACAATTCGGCAGCTGTGCGGGAGGCAATAGCCCCCAAACCGCTGATGTGCTTTTGGGCAATACGCTGTGCTACCTCCGCTGTATCGTCGTCTTCAATGAGTTTGATGTGCGGCTGGGTCGCAAAAAAATCTTTACACTGCAACAAAGCCATAGGGTGCGACGCGACTTCGGAAATGTCTTCAACGCGTGTGCCGGGTAGTGCCATCAGCTGATGCTCGATACGGATATACGCCTCGGCAACGATATGCAGTTGGTGTTTGTCAATAAGGGCGTAGTTCGGAATAATGGAACCTGCAATGGAATTTTCGAGTGCCATAACGCCCGCCTGGGACTGCCCCGACGTTACCGATGCCACCAAAGCATCGAACGACAGGCACTCGTCCAGATTGATGTCGGCACCAAAAAGTTGCACCGCCACCTCGTGGTGGTACGAACCCTTGATTCCCTGTATGGCAATTTTACTCTTCATACTGCATAAAAAAACCCCGAACATCTGCTCAGGGTTTACAATTCGTTTTATAACACATTACACACCCTGCTACTTTCCGCTATAGAAGTAGTAAAAAGGCGTATAAAAAGTGTTGTTTTTCATTAGAGCGCAAATATAGACCCAAAACTGAAATAAAAAAAATTTTTTATTTTTAAATGATTGATCAATCTGGTGCACCTGCGTTCCCACTTTAAGATACGTCACGCGTCAAAGACGCGCGCCAGTATAGAAAGCACACAATAGAATTTGTATAAGTTAAGTATTTGGGGGGTTAGTTGCTTTAGAATTGATTAAAATAGTTGCATTTGATGCATTTTTGGTGCATTTTTACATCAAATTAGCACCATGGCACGACAAAGTATAACGTTTACAAAACCCAATGATGACTGGTTAAAAACCCAAATAGAAAGCCAAGAATACATGAGTAAAAGCGAAGTTATTAACGATTTGATTCGTCAAGCACGAAAACAACAACAAGCAATAGACTGGATTAGAGCAAAGTTGGATAAAGCTGAGCAAAGCGGATTTACTAACGAAACAAAAGCGGAAATAAAGGCACAAGCAAAATTAATGAGCGATGGCTGAGTATCGCTTAAGCAATGAAGCAAAGAAAGACTTGATTCGAATTTATCAATACGGAATTGCGTATTTTGGAATAGCACAAGCTGATGCATACTTCGATGCATTTTTTGAGTGTTTTAACACTATTGCAGAACGACCTTTTTCTTTTGAATCTATCGATTACATTAAAAAAGGATACAGACGTTGTGTATGTGGTGTTGATTCCATTTATTTTAGGGTTCACTCAAATGTTGTTGAAATTATGGCAATTATAGGAAGACAAGATGTATCAACGATTTTATAAAACTACCCCACTTTGATGCGCCTGCGTTCCCATTTTAAGATACGTCACGCGTCAAAGACCTGCCTGGCGGCAAGACAGGCGCGCGCCAGCGGGAAATAGTAAATTTTTTGTTAATTTAGCCATAAATAACCCCAAGTTGTTGAACAGAAATCACCTGCTTAGTTCGCATATTTTCATTTTTACAGATTGGGGGAGTTGGATATACGATATCCATAAAGAGCGGATATACGCAATGCGTATATCTATATAGTTGCCATTAATCTAAAAAAAACATTGTGAATCCAATTTACCTAGACACTCATATCCATACTTCTGAAAACCCGAATGAAGTTAATAATGATTACGATATTAAATTGTTGGTTAAAAAAATTCACGAATTCAATGGCAATTCAGATTTTTTAATTTCTCTTACTGACCACAATATGGTCAACAAGAATGCTTATCAAAAAGCAGTTGTTTTAAACCTTAATATAATTCTTGGTGTTGAACTTCATATTAGGAATTATGATGGCTGCCCAGCATATCATTGTCACATTTATTTTGACATCAAAATTATCACAGACGAGATTTTAGATGATATAAATAAAAAGCTTGACGAATTATATCCTGATAAAATCGTGCAGAAGAATGATCCAAAAATCCCATCAATTCAGGACATTATTAACAAGTTCGATTCTTATGAATTTATGCTTCTTCCTCACGGAGGACAATCGCACGCAACGTTTAAAACTTCGATTCCAAGACATACAAGACTTGACGGAACGCTAGAAAGAAATGTATACTATAATCACTTTGAAGGATTTACTGCAAGAGGAGATAATGGTCTCGAGAGAACTCAAGAATATTTTAAGAAATTAGGAATAAACGAATTTGTAAATCTAATTACTTGCAGTGATAATTACACTCCTATTACTTACCCAAATGGAAAAGACAAAAATCCATTTAATCCTACTTGGATGTTGGCAGAACCATCATTTAACGGTTTAAGGCTTTCATTATCCGAACAATCAAGACTTATCTACTCTCAATCTAAACCAAAATTCTATTCAGAAAATATCCAATCCGTCTCTCATAAGAAAGATAATATTGAAATAGATATTGAGTTGACGTCAGGTTTAAATGTAATAATTGGTGGTTCTTCAAGTGGTAAAACTCTCCTTGTTGATTCTATCGTCAAATGTCTGAATAAAAAAACAGAAGAATCAATATACAACCAATACGACATTGACCAAATTACGATTGTAAACCCGTCAGGAATGATGCCTCATTATCTTTCTCAAAATTACATAATGGGTGTTGTTAATAATATCAGCAAGGATAAAATCGAAAATATTGACATCATTAAAAGGGTCTTTCCCGGAGATGATGAAATAAAATTAAATATCAATAATGGTTTAAGAGAATTTAAAAAGAACATTGAAGAACTAATTAGATGTGTCAAAATTCTAGAAGAAGAAAGCCAAACTTTATTAACCATACCAATCCTTTCAAGATTATTAACAAGGTCTAATTTAGAAACTAATATTTACGATAATTTACAACCCACAGAAGTCGAAAATGAAAAACTGCGTTTTTCAAAAGGAACTTATGACAATTATATTTTATCTCTGAATTCTTTGGAAACATTTTTATCTAATTATCCATTTATCAGCCACGATTCTAGTTTAATAGAGAATTTAAAAAGTGAGTTAGATGATGTTTTAGAAATTTCAAACAAAGAGAAAAAAGTAAGACAATTATTAGAGCTTAATCAAGATTCATACAATCAAGCATTAAAACATTCAAATTCAGAAGAACAAACGAAGCGACAAAACTTCAATAAACTTCTTGAGACTTTAAAGAAATATGCTCGAGCATATAGACAATTTCATAGAACTATCAACTCAATATCAAGCTATGCTTTAAACTTTGATTCAGAGGAAATTGAATCAATGGGACATAAATTATTTATTGAGAATGATTTCGAATTAAATACTACAAAATTTGTCGAGGTTATTAATCACTATTTAAAAACCAAAATCACAGATTTTGATAGTATTACACCAGAATTACTTTTCGAAAGTAATTTTAAAAAGCAACAACCCAAAGTTCACGATTATGATGATTTTGAAAGTAAAATCTATAACAGCTTTGAGGAGTTAAATAAAAAGAAATATAAAATTATTACCAATGATGGTCGTGAATTTGACAGGTTAAGTCCAGGTTGGAAAACATCTGTTATCCTAGACATTATTTTAGGTTACGATAAAGATAGTGCACCAATAATAATTGACCAGCCCGAAGATAATTTGGCAACCGATTATATTAATAAAGGTTTGGTCAATGCAGTAAAGAAAATAAAAAGCAAAAAACAAATAATTTTAGTGTCTCATAATGCGACTATTCCAATGCTTGCCGATGCCCAAAATATCATACTATGCAAAAATGAAAACAACAAACTTATTATCAAGTCAAGTCCTTTAGAGGGAGAAATAGATGGTATAACTGTAGTTGACTTAATTGCTTCAATTACAGATGGAGGTAAATCTTCAATCAAGAAAAGGGTTAAGAAATATAATCTCAAAAAATTTACTGAATAATGAAATTATTATTTAACAAAAAAGTTAACAACGATATTACTGTGAAAATACAGCAGGGAACAGTCCCAGTTGAGTTCACTTATACAGAAATGATAAAACAGTTGTTAGAAAACAACACGATTGACGATACGGATTTTGGAAATCTAACGGATGACGAAAAAGAAAATTTGCAAGAAATGCTAAACAAGATTTCGGGAATTTTTGATGAAGAGGAAGAAGACGGAGAAGAAACTGAACAAGAAATTGAATAAAGACTACTGGCAACAATGTATATAAAAAATAGGCGAATTAGTAGTGAAATCAAGGCTCTTGGCTCGTTTAAAATTTTGTGTTTAACCG
>CAZSSZ010000031.1:0-11014 GCA_964609755.1 uncultured Flavobacteriaceae bacterium
CCCAGGACCCTCTCCTTAAAAGGGAGATGCTCTACCAGCTGAGCTACCAAGTCGGATTTTGAAGCTGCAAATATAGGCGCATTTTGATGATTATTCAAAGATTAAATCTGCTAACTTTGTATACGAATTGAACCGCAACTTATGCACCATAATAATTATAACACAAACAGTATCATTTTGTTAGGGTATATGGGTAGTGGCAAATCAACAGTGGGTAGGGAACTTGCACGCTTTTTGGACCGCCCATTTTATGATCTTGATGACCTTATTGCACAGGAACATCACACAACTATTCCAAAATTATTTGAAGAAAAAGGCGTTAAGGCTTTTCGTCAAATAGAGCACGACATATTGTTAAGAACACTTAGGAGTGATACTCCTTGTGTGTTGTCTTTGGGTGGCGGGACTCCCTGCTATCACGACAATATGAAACATATTGTTGCGTCTACGCCTCACGTGTTTTATTTGGATGCTTCTCCAAGTGCATTGACTTCTCGACTTTTTGCACAAAAAGATGGGCGTCCATTAATTGCACATTTACCAAATGAAAATGCGTTAAAAGAATTTATTGCAAAACATCTTTTTGAACGTAGGTCTTTTTATAATCAAGCGCATCATAAAATAGCGGTTGGTGAAAAATCTGTAGATCAGTTGGTATCGTCTATCGCAGCATTACTCTAGGACAGCGGTGAAACCGTCTTTAGTTACCATTACCGATACATTTTCGTTCATGGAAGTTGACAGTGAAACTCCCTTAAAATCTGCTTTAATCGGGTATTTTTTGTGGTTTCTATCAACCAAAACAGCGGTATTGCACTGTTGAAGAGGAACATTTAAAAAATGACGAACCGCATAAATGAGTGTGGTGCCGGAATACAAAACATCATCAACAATTGTTACCGATTTGTTGGTATATTCCTTTTCTGAGAGTGACGTAGTAACAGGGTGAAGCGGATTTTTTTTATCGACCACAACCTTACACAACAATACTTCTTTGGATGAGATTCCTTTTAAGTAATATGAAATTCGCTTAGCTACTGCATAGCCGTTTTTTGAGATACCAGCTAAGACAATTTCTTTGTATTCACTGTTGGTTTCCAGAATTTGGTAAGCAATGCGTTCTAGCTTGCTTTCAATTTGTTGGGCGGTTAAAATGATTTCACTCATAACACAAAAATAAACATATTCTATTAGGCATCACTATCTAAAAAATCGTCAAGATTTCGGCGGTCTTTTTTACTAGGACGACCGGTACCTTTTATTCTTGAGAGGCGTTGGTTTTCTGCAATGGCTTCATGGAGTTCAATGGTCTCGAGAGAAGTGATATTTTTACAGTATTGCGGTACTAGTTTTGCACCCACACGGCTTTTTGGCAAATCCAACACATAGAGTTTTGTTACAAGTTGCTGTTTGCGAATCGAAATTTCATCTGAAATATAAATTTCCCTTGAGGGCTTTGCATTTTGACCACCCACCTGCACATATCCTTTTTTGCACGCCACACTTGCCGCATTTCGCGATTTATAAAAGCGTACCGCCCATAAATATTTGTCTATTCGCATATCTTTTTTAGAGAGATGGCTAAATGCATGAAAATCGTATCTTGCACCTCAAATCTTATCGATGAACAAACTAACGTATTTTTTTGGAATTTTTAGTGTTTTACTTCTTTTTGCTTCTTGCCAAGAACAACAGCCTAGAGGTTTTGGTGAGCCACTTCGAGAATATCCTGCGCAACGTGCAACAGACAATGATTCGCTAGTTTCTTTTATGAAACGTTGGTCATACAACCATGAAGATTATGCAAATGCTGCAAACAAGGATAAGCACATTACGTTTACCATAGACAGTTTAAAAACGGGTAAAACGCCCATTTTTGATCAGGTCCAAGAAATAACGGTGAAGGTAAAGGATAATAACGATACGTATCACGACCATACTGCCTACATTTTGCCATTACGAGAAGGGGTAGGAAGCTCTCCCACCATTGCTGATAGCGTTTTTGTAACCTACAAAGGGATGACTCTAAATAGAATCCAATTTGATGAAAGCAAATCCCCCATTTGGTTTGAGTCTTTGGGTGTGGTAAAAGGGTTTGGCGCGTTGATGCCACATATTAAAAAAGCGGCTCCGGCAACCATAAACGCAGACGGCACCTATTCGTTTAGTGGATTTGGTTCTGCAGCGGTGTTTATGCCCTCAGCATTAGGGTATTACAATTCACCAAAGACGGGAATTCCAGCCTATTCTCCGCTTGTTTTTGCAGTAGATTTATATACGTATAACACCACAGATCATGACGGAGATTCAGTTCCGACGCACCTTGAGGATGTAGATGGTGATGGCTATTTTGATGATGATACTGACAGCGATGGTGTGCCAAATTATCGAGACATTGACGATGATAATGATGAGGTCTTAACGCGTAACGAGTACGACAAAAACAAGGATGGTACTCCCGACGACACTGATGCAGACGGCACCCCCGATTATCTAGATAAAGACTAAGCTTTTTTCGCGATTACCTCTTGTGCTTTGCGCACAATAGCAGCAGCATTTAGCCCGTATTTTTCCATCAGCTGTGCAGGTGTCCCCGACTCTCCAAACGTATCTTGCGTAGCGATAAACCCTTGTGGTGTTGGGTGATTTTCAGCCAACACGCGTGCAATGCTTTCGCCAAGGCCACCCAAGTAGTTGTGTTCCTCGCAACTCACTACTGCGCCTGTCTTTTTTGCCGATTCTAAAATAAGCGCATCGTCAAGGGGTTTTATGGTGTGAATGTTAATCACCTCAGCACGGATACCTTGCGCATGCAACGTTTTCGCTGCCTCTAGGGCTTCCCAAACCAAATGTCCAGTAGCCACAAGGGTAACGTCTGTACCTTCTTGCAATAGTATTCCTTTTCCAATTTCAAAGGGGAGGTCAACCGTGAAATTTGGCATTTTTGGACGTCCAAATCGCAAGTATACGGGACCATAGTGTTCGGCAATGGCGTGCGTGGCTTTGCGGGTTTGTTCAAAATCGCAGGTATTGATTACCGTCATACCCGGAAGCATTTTCATCAATCCAATATCTTCCAAAATTTGGTGTGTAGCACCATCTTCACCAAGGGTTATTCCGGCGTGCGAAGCACATATCTTCACGTTTTTGTGCGAATAGGCTATCGACTGACGAATTTGGTCATAAACGCGACCTGTAGAGAAGTTGGCAAAAGTTCCTGTAAAAGGAATTTTTCCACCAATAGTCATACCAGCAGCGATGCCCATCATGTTTGCCTCTGCAATACCAATTTGAAAAAAACGTTCAGGATGTTCTTTTTTAAAGGCATCCATTTTTAACGATCCTGTAAGGTCGGCACAAAGCGCAACCACATCGGGATTTTTGTCTCCCAATTCGGCTAGTCCAACGCCAAAACCAGAGCGCGTATCAATCTTTTCTGTAAATGTATATTCTTTTAATCCCATCTTAGTAATCTCCTAAAGTTTCTTCGTTTTGTGCGAGTCCAGTTGCAAGTTGCTCATCGTTAGGTGCTTTGCCGTGCCAAGCATGGGTGTGCATCATAAAATCAACGCCATTCCCCATAACGGTATGAAGTAAAATGGCAATAGGTTTTCCTTTTCCTGACGCTGCTTTGGCAGCTTCAAGTCCTGTAATAATCGCCTCAATATCATTGCCTTTTTCTATCTCGATCACTTCCCAATCAAAGGCTTCCAGCTTTACTTTTAGATCACCCATAGGCAACACATCGTCGGTGCTTCCGTCAATTTGTTGTTTGTTGTAGTCGACTGTAGCAATAAGATTGTCAATCCCTTTAGCTGCGGCATACATAATGGCTTCCCAGTTTTGCCCCTCTTGAAGTTCGCCGTCTCCATGCAGTGTATACACCAAATGCGAATCCCCATTTAATTTTTTTGTTTCTGCTGCGCCAATAGCAACTGACATCCCTTGTCCTAATGAGCCCGAAGCAATGCGCACTCCAGGAAGCCCTTCGTGAGTGGTAGGGTGGCCTTGTAACCTCGAGTCAAGTTTTCGAAACGTAGCTAGCTCTGCTACAGGGAAAAATCCACTTCTGGCAAGTGTGCTGTAAAATACCGGCGAAATATGTCCGTTAGATAAAAAGAATAAATCTTCGTTTTTACCGTCCATAGTGAAGTTGGTGGAGTAGTCCATCACATGATTGTAGAGTGTAACAAAAAACTCTGCACAACCTAATGAGCCTCCCGGGTGTCCGGAATTGACTTGATGAACCATGCGTAAAATGTCGCGTCTAACTTGTGGGACAAGTTGATGAAGCGTCTCTAATGAAGCCATTTTGGTGATGTTTTTTGCAAAAATATATGTTTAGCAGACAGCAAACAGCATTTAATCCAATTAATTATGCACTAGCAATCAAAAAAAATGTTACCAATTTAACACCTAAGGGTTGCGTATATTTGAGCCGTGAAATTTACGTTAGCAAAAACCGATAGTGCCTCTAAGGCTAGAGCAGGTGTTTTAACCACAGACCACGGTACCATAGAAACCCCAATTTTTATGCCTGTAGGTACGGCAGCAACCGTAAAAGGGGTACATCAACAAGATTTGGCAAAAGATGTAAATCCCGATATTATTCTCGCCAATACCTATCATTTATATTTGAGGCCTACAACTTCCATATTAGAACAAGCGGGTGGTATTCATGCGTTTATGCATTGGGACAGACCTGTGCTTACCGATAGCGGTGGGTATCAGGTGTATTCGTTGGCAGATAACCGAAAAATCACCGAGGAGGGTGTAGCGTTTAAATCGCATATTGACGGGTCAAAACACTTCTTCACCCCTGAATCCGCGATTGACATCCAAAGAAAAATTGGCGCAGATATTATAATGGCTTTTGATGAATGTACGCCTTATCCTTGTCCGTATGATTATGCGAAAAATTCTATGCACATGACGCATCGCTGGTTGCTGCGTTGTCAAGAGCGTTTTGCACAAACCGAGCCCAAATATGGCTACAACCAAACGCTTTTTCCTATTGTTCAGGGGAGTGTGTATACGGACTTACGCGAACAATCGGCAGCATTTATTGCCAATACCAATGCGCCTGGAAATGCTATTGGGGGCTTGTCGGTAGGGGAGCCTGCCGAAGAAATGTATGCTATGGCAGATGCGGTTTGCAGCATTTTGCCCGAAGATAAACCACGTTATTTAATGGGGGTGGGAACACCTATCAATATTTTGGAAAATATCGCCTTGGGTGTTGATATGTTCGATTGCGTGATGCCTTCCCGAAATGCCCGAAATGGTATGCTCTTTACTTCTGAGGGAACCATAAATATCAAGAACAAAAAATGGGAAAACGATTTCTCTCCTATTGATCCTAATGGGGCTAGTTTTGTGGATACTACCTACAGCAAAGCCTATTTGCGTCATTTGTTTGCTGCTAATGAATTGCTAGGAAAGCAGTTGGCGACGCTTCACAATTTGGCGTTTTATTTGTGGTTGGTTCGCGAGGCTAGAAAACATATTTTAGCAGGTGATTTTGCATCGTGGAAGAATACTATGGTGCGCCAAATGGACAAGCGGTTGTAGTATGAAACTTTTAGACCTATACGTTATCAAAAAATACATGAGCACCTTTGTGGTGATGTTTGGGATGTTTATTCCCATTAGTATATTGGTTGATTTGTCTCAAAAAATCGATAAGTTTAAACAAAACGAACTCAGTGTTTCTGAAGTTTTATCACATTATTACGATTTTGTTTGGGTATTTGGCTACATCCTTTTTCCAATATTTCTTTTCCTTTCGGTAATTTGGTTTACTTCGAAATTGGCAAGTAATACAGAAGTTATTGCGATGCTAAGTTCTGGAATTTCATTTTACAGATACCTGCGTCCTTTTGTAATTTCGGCTTCTTTTCTTGCCATTTTTGCTTTTGGAGCGAGTATGTTTTGGGTGCCCAACTCAAACGAAAGATTCAACATATTTAATTATACCTACATAAATAAAAACCGAAAAGATAGAATCACAGATAATGTTTATAAGCAACTTAGTGAAAATGATTTTGTGTATATGAGCAATTACAACCCCAGCAGAAAAATTGGATACAATTTTTCGTGGGAGCATTTCGAGGGCAATCAGCTTCAATATAAGGTTAAGGCTCAAAACATAAGGTGGGTAGAAAAAGACAGTATCCATCGTCTGTCTCAATTTTTTCAGCGTACAATTACTAACGATGTGGAAACCATTCGTAAAGAGGCCCGATTAGACACCTTGTTTCCCTTTGATTTGGATGACCTTGTACCCATTACCTATAAAGCACAAACGTTAAATTTTTTCGAACTCAATGAATACATTAAGCAAGAGGAGGAGAGCGGAAGTCCTCTTATAAATAAGCATTTGTTGGTACGCCACAAACGTTGGGCAGTCCCTGTGTCGGCGCTTATATTAACGCTTATTGCCGTAGCGGTAGCATCCTTCAAAAAACGTGGGGGGATGGGCGTAAACCTTGCCATGGGTATCGTTTTGGCATTCCTTTATATTTTCTTCGATAAGATTTTCGAAGTAATGGTAGATAAATCCAACTTCACACCTTGGATTGCCGCTTGGACCCCTAACCTGATGTTTGCCGTGTTGTCCTTTTATTTGCTTCGCTATGCAAAAAGATAAGTTCCTTAGCACCTTACATTTTCATTTCATTGTTGTCATTTTTGGTTTTACTGCTGTGCTGGGTGCACTCATCAGTATTTCAGCAATCCCACTGGTGTGGTACCGTATGACGCTTGCCACTTTGGGGTTGGGATTGGTGCTTTGGCTAACCAAGCATTCGTTTCGGGTTTCCAAAACCATTGCTTGGGTGGCTATCGCCAGCGGGGTACTTATTGCCTTTCATTGGATTACGTTTTTTGGAGCTGTGAAGGTTTCCAATGTTTCTATTACGCTTTCGGTACTTTCTTCGGGGGCATTTTTAACTTCCCTTTTGGAACCTATATTTTACAAACGAAAAATTATTGGTTATGAGGTGCTTTTTGGAGTGCTGGTTGTTGTTGGATTGATTTTAGTGCTAGGCACAAATACATCTCACATAGAGGGGTTTTTATATGCGGGAATATCTACAGTGCTAGCGGTTTTATTCACCCTGCTCAACGGTAAATTTGTATCCAAAACCAACCCGTACGTATTATCGTTTTATGAGCTTTTGGTGGGTGCTTTGGTTGTTACTATTTTATTAGCTGTTCAAGGGCAATTTACACCTACTTTTTTTGCTATTTCCACACATGATATCCTTTGGCTATCTGTTTTGGCATTTGTGTGTACATCTTATGCTTTTGTGGTTTCTATTGTGGTGATGCGACACCTAACGCCCTATTCAATTATGTTGGGAATTAATATGGAGCCTGTATACGGCATCGCTTTGGCATACGTAATTTTTGGAGAAAAAGAAGCCATGCCGGCTTCTTTTTATTTAGGCGTACTTTGTATACTAACCGCAGTCGTGTCAAATGGCATATTTAAATTTAGGCGCACAAAAAAAAGCAAAACAAGAGGTTTCGCTTAAATCAAAATAAAAGTATATTTGCTTCACCATAACAACCAAAACATGGAGTATTTAGACTTTGAACAACCGATCAAAGAACTAGAAGAGCAGTTTGAAAAATGTCAGATTATTGGCACTGAAAGCGAAGTTGATGTAACCGACACTTGCGAAAAAATTGCAGAGCGACTGGCAGATTTAAAGAAAGAAATTTATGGAAATCTAACCGCGTGGCAACGCGTTCAGGTTTCGCGACACCCATCAAGACCTTATACCTTAGATTATATTGGGGCACTTACGCAAGGGAGTTTTTTGGAACTTCACGGCGATCGTACTGTTAAAGACGACAAGGCCATGATTGGGGGATTGGGCAAAATTGAAGATCAAAGTTTTATGTTTATCGGGCAGCAAAAAGGCTATAATACCAAAACCCGTCAATACAGAAATTTTGGTATGGCAAACCCCGAAGGTTATCGCAAAGCCTTACGATTGATGAAATCGGCGGAAAAGTTTAACCTTCCTGTGGTGTGTTTTGTAGATACTCCTGGCGCATATCCCGGTTTAGAAGCCGAAGAACGCGGGCAAGGCGAAGCTATTGCACGAAATATCTTGGAAATGTCCCGATTAAAAGTGCCCATCATTGTGGTGATTATTGGCGAAGGTGCCTCTGGTGGCGCACTGGGTATTGGCGTTGGCGATCGTATTTTTATGCTAGAAAACACCTGGTATTCGGTCATTTCTCCTGAATCTTGTTCCTCTATTTTGTGGCGCAGTTGGGAGTATAAAGAACAAGCTGCAGAAGCTTTAAAACTTACCGCAAAAGATATGAAGCGTCAAAAACTTATTGACGCTATTATCAAAGAGCCACTAGGTGGTGCGCATACCAACCGTGAGCAAATGTTTGAAACTGTGCGCAAAGCCATTTACAAAACCTTTACGGAACTCAAAGACAAACCTGCAGACGAACTTGTACAAGAACGCATGGGCAAGTTTTTTGCCATGGGTGTGTACGAAGAATAGTGTTTTGCTTATGAACAAAAATTCGGACTTATTAACCGTTTTGATGTTTGTTAGTTTTTCTATTTCCCCCTTTTGTTGTGCCTACATTTACGTAGTTTAGTCTCGTGGAAGAAAAAAAGCCAAGTCCGTCTATAATATCCCCTGCATCGGTAGTACCGTTGGAACGTGGAAAATTGCCACCACAAGTTCTCGACTTTGAGGAGGTGGTACTCGGCGCCATGATGATTGATAAAAAGGGGGTAGATGAGGTAATTGATATTTTGTTGCCCGATGCTTTTTATCGTGAAGCACATCAAATTATTTTTTCCGCCATGGTCAAATTGTTTGAGAATTCACAACCCATTGACTTGTTGACGGTTTCGGCACAACTCAAAAAAGAAGCTAAACTCAATCAAGTTGGCGGTGATTTTTACTTAATTCAACTCACCAAAAAGGTGTCATCCTCGGCACATATTGAATATCATGCGCGTATCATTCTTCAAAAATATATTCAACGGAGTTTGATTAAAATCTCAAACGAAATTATTGAGGAAGCTTATGACGAAACCAAAGATGTTTTTGATATGCTCGACAAGGCAGAATCAAAGCTCTACGAAGTTTCACAAGGCAATTTAAAATCGTCTACGACTACGGCGCAAAACCTGGTAATTCAGGCAAAGAAAAAAATTGAGGAAATTGCAAACCAAGAGGGTATGAGTGGTGTCCCCTCAGGATTTTATGGGGTAGATAAACTTACTTCGGGCTGGCAAAACAGCGACTTGATTATAGTGGCTGCACGTCCAGGTATGGGTAAAACAGCTTTTACCTTGTCTATGGCACGAAATATTGCCGTGGAGCAAAACATTCCGGTTGCCTTTTTCTCCTTAGAGATGTCTTCTGTGCAGTTAATTACCCGATTGATTTCTTCCGAGACAGGACTGTCGTCTGAAAAATTACGTACTGGAAAACTGGAAGATCACGAGTGGAAGCAGCTCAATGTAAAGGTTTCGGATTTGGAAAATGCGCCACTGTATATTGATGATACGCCATCGCTTTCCATTTTTGATTTGCGTGCCAAGGCACGACGCTTGTCCTCGCAGTTTGGTATTCGCCTGATAATGATTGATTACTTGCAACTTATGACGCCAGGAGGAAGTAGTAAATCAGGGAACCGTGAGCAGGAAATTTCTACGATTTCACGTAACCTAAAGGCTCTCGCTAAAGAACTTAATATTCCCGTTATTGCGCTGTCACAGTTATCACGTGCCGTAGAAACACGTGGAGGAAGTAAGCGACCACAAATTTCAGATTTGCGTGAGTCGGGTGCCATTGAACAAGATGCCGATTTGGTAACCTTTATTTATCGTCCTGAATATTATAAAATTGATGAGTGGGATGATGAAGAACGTTCTCCCGCTGCAGGTCAAGCCGAATTTATAATTGCCAAACATCGAAATGGAGGGTTGGACAGCATTAGGCTTAAATTTATTGGTGCATTAGGTAAATTCGACAATCTCGATACTTTTGATGCGCCAACAGAGTATCAGTCTAAAATAAATTCTGCTGATGAATTCATAACCCCAAAGATTGATCCAGATGATGCTTTTGGTAGCTCCCCTGACGACGACATGCCGTTTTAAACCGTTTTTTCTTTATTAGGCGGGTATCTTGTTACTTCGAGCTTGCCTACTGCAAGCAGGCCTGCCTTGCCGCAGGCAAGTGATTTTCAATAGAAAATCTCACTTCAACTACATTAAGTAGGACTTTCGAAAGGTTTTGCACCCCGTCATTTTTTAGCAAAAAAAAAACACCCCTTACTTCGTTGAAATAAAGGGTGCTTTTATAAAATTTATCGTCTTTATTTTACCTTATCAACCACGGCCTTAAAGGCTTCAGGATGATTCATGGCTAGGTCAGCCAACACCTTTCGGTTCAATGCAATGTTATTGGCATTTACTTTTCCCATTAACTGAGAATATGAAAGTCCATGTAAACGCGCACCGGCGTTGATACGTGTAATCCAAAGGGCGCGGAAACTGCGTTTTTTGTTTCTGCGGTCGCGATAAGCGTAAAGCAATGCTTTTTCAACAGCGTTTTTGGCAACCGTCCAAACGTTTTTACGGCGACCAAAATAGCCTTTGGCTAGTTTTAAAATTTTCTTTCTACGGGCTCTTGAGGCAACAGAATTTACTGATCTTGGCATGAGATTGTATTTGTGAAGCGGGCGGATGACTCACTTTTAAAGCCGACTTCAGGTTATTACTATTATTTTAAACGAAGTTGTTCTTTAATGTTATCGGCATCACTCTCGTGAACCAAACCACTATGCGTAAGTTTAAGTTTACGTTTCTTCGACTTCTTGGTCAAAATGTGACTTTTAAACGCATGCTTGCGCTTCAGTTTTCCTGTACCAGTAAGCTTAAAGCGTTTTTTGGCACTCGATTTTGTTTTCATCTTAGGCATACTACTTCCTTTTTTATTTCTTCGGATTGATTAACATA
>CAZSSZ010000032.1:0-10992 GCA_964609755.1 uncultured Flavobacteriaceae bacterium
CGTTGACCTCGCCCAAGTCTAGGTGTGTATACGTATCCTTGATATCGATTTGTGTTTTGTAAATAAGCTCGCCGGCAAAAGCGTTTTGTATATCGTCTTTGGAAGCACCAAAGTTTGAAAGCTGTTCCATTTCCCAAGTAAAACGCGTTCCGTCTACGCGATTTCCAAGTACGTTCCAATTGCTTTCAATTACTATTGAGCTTGCCAAAACAGGATTTATATTCTTAGGCTTACTTGCTGGTTTCTCGGCTTCAAAAACCAACAATAGAGATGCTAACGGTTCGAGTGTAATTTCTAGTTCATTGGGAGCACCCGCAAAAGAAAAGGGTGTGCGTTCTCCCGTTTCTGGATTCCATTTGTAAGGATATTTGTCCGTAATGGGAAATTTAGCATCAAAACGAACAGTTGTTTTGCGGTTGACGTTCGTGAAAAAATAAAGTTCTTTATCTGGGGTTGACTGATGTATTTGAAACACGTTTTCATTGGGATCACTAATTTCTACATCGGGCGATAAGGCAGTGCTTTCCAACACGTTCTTGGTCCAACCTAAAAGTGAATTCAAGGATTTTGGTTGCTTCACAGACACTATAGATGAAGCATAGTGCTCCTTTATTTTGTTCATGGCATCAACAACCATCGCATCATTAGCTTGGAAATCTTTAAACCCTGTAGCTTTATTAGGCAAACCATCAATAACGATGAGTTTCCCTCCAGAAGCGACAAACTCCTTTAATGGTTTTAGGGCAGCTGTATCAATAGACTCGATACTTGCCAAAACAAGTATCTTAAATTCCATATCACCAAAAGATAGAATACCATCACGGACAGTCGATGTTGCCAAAACATTCTGATTGATATAATCGCAAGAATATCCCAGCTGACTGATGGGTTCCCATAATTTGTATAGGTATTGCGGTTCTAAATGAAAGGGCTCGCGCGCCAGTCCTTTGTCTCCCCAAACATCAAGGGTTGGTCCCAAAATAGCAATCGATTTTTTGGGTTGAGAATTTTGAAAAACATAAGACAATCTTGCATTATAATCTACCCAATTCCGAAGATGCTTCCACCACGGATTTTGTTCACTAAAATACGCACCATACCTAATCCATCCTGGAAAAGGTACATCGTCTGGAGAATAATTATAACCATGCAAAACCGTATGATTTATACCTGTAATAAAGTTCATGTCGTCATGCTGCTTTATCTCTTCTAGGGTTGTTTTAAAAACCCCTGTAGTGTTAGTCATCGCCTCACAACTGGTAATTTTTTTAGCTGTCAAATGCGCTGCCGAAGATGCGTACAGATTCCAAATTTTATCTCCTCGGTGTTGACTCCACTGAAATGTATCTCCTTTCATTTCGGCAATATATATCCAGTTGTTACTTTCAGGAATGTCTGCTAGCATATAGCCATCTAGCATTCCCATCAAAAAAGGAGTTCCATAGGCCTGATAACGACACAATATCCCGTTTTCTTCACAGAAGGTTTTGTAAGTTTTCGTGAAATTGTCCAAAAACGTTTCGACCACCAATTTGTTATAGTCAAAACGAACGCGCTTTAACTGATTTTTAAATGCTTCTGAAAATTGAGCCGAATATGTGCTATTGGAATAGTCTTGATGCCCCTGATAAAATACAAACGGCATCCATGGATCTAGTGAATAGCCGTAGGTGTTGTAAAATAATACTGAAAAGCCATCACTCCAATTGGCACCCGAAACTTCAATACTATCGCAAAAAAGCGCACGAATCAAGTCACTTAACGGAACGCCTGAACGTACTGAAATTTTCTTCATCCTATTCAAATAGGCTTGCGTCATTTCTTTTTTGTAGTGATCCATTACTGGACCTGCACCACCCGGTGCACCTAGGGTAACATCTCTAAAGTCTTGCTGTAGCAATTGATACGACAAATAATACTCCCCTGCAGCACTTGGAACAGCATATTGAACATTCCCAGAACTATCTACAAATTCTTTGAGGGTTATAATTTCCTCAACCGAATTGCATTGGGTTGGTACAAGTGAAATACTCGCAAGACTATATTTAGTACGAGAACTGTTGTGACGTTCGACGCGATTTTCATTGTATTTTCTTTGGTAACGAGCAATTAAATCGGCTTCATTTATATAGATGAACTCACCACTTTTGAGCGGAATTACATCCGTTACCATACGTTGACAGGTTTCATCTTGGGCTAGAAATTCCCCGCCAAAAGGCCATCCTGTTCCCGCGATCATATCGGCAATCATGCCCAAATCTTGTGTTTTCTCACATGCGTGAACCACCATGTCTATCCACGCATCACTCATCCAAACGAGGGATTGGTCTGAGGTCTCAGGGGCAACGGGCATGGCAATTGGGTTGATTTCAACACCGCCAAATCCAACACTTTTCAATGACGCCAATTGCTTATCTAGTACCTCTTTTTTTATTCTATTTCCGTTCCACCACCAACGTACAAAAGGGCGTGCCTCCGCTGGGGGATCTTGAAATCCGACGAATAAATCCTGAGCGTAGCGTTGCTGAGTTTGTGTAGATGCACCACTAAAGTCGCAACTTGTACATAAAACTAGTACAACTGCTACAATTGTTTTCCACACACTGCCCCCACACAATTTCATAAAAAGCTATTAAAAATCGCCTACAAAACAGCTATAGCTGTAAAGGCATTCCACTGGTTCGTTTTTTTTGTTCTACAAAGTAGGGCTGAAACTTGTACATAGATTCTGCATCCCACGTTACATTTGTTTTTGGCAATAGTGCTTTTAAATCTTCTATTTTCTCCTTGTATTCCAACTTATTTGCCACATTATACCACTCATTTGTGTCTTTACTGTGATCATACAATTCTGCTGTACCATCCTCGTATTGGATATATCTAAAATCGGCAGTTCTAACCGCATGGTTATGCATTCCATATGTGGTAATTGCGTAGGAATCTGTTCCCTCGCTATCGTCATGCATCATACCTACCAAACTCTTCCCTTCATTTCTGTCATAAGCAGGAAGACCGCTAAGTTCCAAAAGTGTGGGATAAATGGATAGCATTTCCACTGGAGCATCTATTTTCTTCCCTTTTGGCAGATTAGGTCCGGCAAACATAAGCGGTGCTTTTGTAGCTGTTTCCCAAAGCCCATGCTTGGCAAAGGTTTCTTTTTCACCCAAACGGTACCCGTGATCTGACCACAACACGATAACAGTATTGTTAGCATACTTACTTTCTTCTAAGGCATCCAGAACACGCCCAAGCTCGTGGTCTACATAACTTATACACGCCAAATAGGCTTGTACGATTTCTTTCCAATGCCCTGTTTCTTTAGCCCAAGTAGTGGTGGGCATCATGGGTAAATCGTTGATTTGTAGCCCTACGGATGGAATATCATTTAAGTCATCTGCCTTGTAAGGCGGGGTGTCCACTTCATCTAACGGGTATAAATCAAACCACTTTTGCGGTACATATAAGGGAACATGCACCCGCAAAAAGCCAAGCCCTAAAAAGAAGGGGGCATCGTAATCACGCTGTAAACGTTCAATTGCCCAATTTGCCGACTTATAATCGGGCATTAGGGAGTCGTTTTCGGGGAAAGCACCCCAGTCTGTGCTCGTTCTTCCATGCACACCTTTGATGCCTTTGCCAAATCCATCCCACACAAAACGTTCTTTGGGGTAGGGTCCAAAGCCCTTCACACGTCCTCCAGATTCGTCAAATACACTGTCTGGAGCATGCACATGAAACAATTTGCCAATACCCATGGTATGATAACCGTTGTGTTTAAACTGCTCCGGTAAAAACACGATATCTTTAGTTGTCGGATTTTCAGGTCGACGTATTTTGTTATCTGGCACCATACCATAAATCCCCGTGTTAGATGGACGCAACCCCGTCATAACAGATGCTCTGGATGGTCCACATAAAGGGGCTTGTACATGGGCATTGGTAAATGTTACGCCCATTTGTGCCAACCGATCGAAATTTGGAGTTTTTACATTTGAAAAATTGTCGATAGGCCCAATCATATTGTTTAAATCATCAACGGCAATAAACAAAACATTGGGTTTTATTGCTGCTTCTGAGGCGGCATTTTTAGCTCCCGTTTGCAAATTACATGAGGCTAAAAAAACAACAGAAGTAAGCAGAAATAATGACGAAAAAGATTTCATTTGCTTTAAGAGTTTTAGTCCACTCTAAATATTGCTATTTTCTCTTTAAGCTGCGCAACTATTTTAGGATTTGCCTCAGCAATATTATTTTTTTCGAATGGGTCTTCTTCAATATTGAAAAGCTGTACTGCCTCATCCTGTTTTCTTTCAGCATCTGGTACAATTAATTTATAGGGAGAAGCAATAGCGATGTTGTAATACAAGCTATTTTCAACGGTTTCAAAATCATGTGCGTAGATCTCACCAAAAATAACATCACGCTTCTTTACTTTCTCTTCGTCTAAAATGTTAATGCCAGGTAAGTTTTCTGGCTTTTCGATTCCTAAAACATCCAAAATCGTGGGAAGCATATCCACACTACTTACTACAGATTCAGTATCCATTTTAGGAGTGATTTTCCCTTTCCACTTATACATGATTGGCGTGCGCATTCCCAAATCGTAGGGAGCGCGTTTCGAGTTTTCCATATAGGTACCTTTGTCAGGATTTTGAACCCATCCGTTGTCACAAACGTATACGAATAAGGTGTTTTCGGTCAAGCCTTTATCCTCCACCATATCCATTAATTCGCCACAAGTTTGGTCAAACCACTCACACATCGCCCAGTATTTTGCCACATATGCTGAGGACGTTTTCTTCATATACTTATCTAATAATTCTTGTGGTGGCGTGTGTGGGGTATGTGGTAAAAAAGGTGCATACCACAAAAAGAATGGTTTCTTTTGCTCCACAGCTAGATCCACAAAACTGTTGATGGTATCCAATCCTTTTCTTCCGATTTCTAAACCGTAATCGCCATGGCGTCCTCCTCGTTTTGGATCTCCATGAGTCATCCCATAATCAAAACCGCCTACTTTATAATTCCCATGCCACCATTTTCCGGTTTGAAAGGACAAATAACCTTTTTGCTTTAACAAATCTGGAAGTGTAGTGAGCTTCTCAAAATGCGAAATCATCGGTTTGTATTTTTCAGCCCTGTTCTTCTTCGCCTCATCTCTATTTTTAGCTCGGTCATAAACCACATCATTCCCTAAAATACCGTGGTTTTTCGGGTATAAACCGGTAATCATACTTGCCAAAGAGGGTGAACACAAGGATGTAGGTACATAACCTCGAGCAAAAGTCAAACTCTCTGAAGCAAGCTGATCGATGCGTGGAGTTTCAATGTTTTCATTCCCCATAAAACCATAATCTGTCCAAGATTGATCGTCCGAAATAATGAACACAATATTGGGAGTTTCCTTTTGTTCTGTTGTGTTTTTCCTTTGATTGGTGCATGAGCTAACCAACAGTGTGAGCAGCATTAGGATTAGGATGTTATTTTTCATGATTGTTTAAAATTAAAATTTTGTTTCAGTATTGAATAGACTTGTAAAAAGTCTGTAGCGTATAAAATGCTTTTTTCTTGTTTCCTGTTTCGGATAGTAACCCCTTTCTGTTCCATCCGTCTTGGTAGGGTATTAAGTTACGACGCGGCGATCTAAAATCTACTAGTGTCCAAGGGGTAATACCGCTAATTCCAGGGATTTTTGCAAGTGTCGGCAGCGTTTCTTGGTAGAGTAATTCTTGAAACTCCTCACTCCAACGCGTCATCTTATCAGCATGAAAACCTTGTAGTGCGCCCGCACCAAACTCCGAAATAATAACAGGCTTATTGATATCAATTTCCCAACGAATATTTTTGATGTTGTCAATTATCCCGCCATACCAACCATAGTACTGGTTAAAGCTCAAAACATCTACAACTTGTGCAAAAGCATCCTCAACAATCATGATGTTCTTGTTTTCTTTTTTTCCATGATCCTCCAATGCGGCACTTATCAGTCGGGTGTTATCAAGTTTTCTAGAGGTGTTGGCTAGTTTTGTCAGAAAAGCAAGTCGTTCATCTGAAGTGGGTGTTTCATTAGCCATAGACCAGATAATCACGGAAGCCCGATTCTTATCACGCTGTATGAGTTCTGTTAGTTGGGTTTCTGCTTTTTTATAGGTCGCATTATTTGTCCATTGTATGGTCCAGTATACGGGGATTTCTTCCCAAACAAGGATTCCCATTTCATCGGCAAGGCGAACCATATTTTCATTGTGCGGATAATGCGCCAATCGAACAAAATTACAGCCAAGCTCTTTTGCCCAGCCCAACAATACTTTGGCGTCCTCCATAGACCAAGCCCGACCACCACGCATCACATTTTCTTCGTGAATGGAAATGCCTTTTAAGAATACCTTTTCCCCATTCAATAAAATATCAGTACCTTGAGTCTCAATGGTTCTAAAGCCAATGTTGTCCGATATCTTATCCCCATCAATGGAGACGTTTACTTCGTATAATTTTGGGTCTTTATCGCTCCAATATTTCACGCGTTTTAGTGGAAACTTCAATGAAGCATAGCCATCGGCGTTTGTAGTGAATACTTTATGGATATTGAGTTCTGGAATGGTAACGACAACACGCTTTGAGCCTTTGTTTACACCATTTAATTGAACGTAACCCGAAACTTCCTTGGCGTTATTTTTAGTAAGCTGGATTTTATAATCCTCAATAAACGTTTGACTCAGCTCGTAGAGGATTACATCTCGGGTAATGCCGCCATAATTCCACCAATCTGTACTCAAAGTGGGGACTTCATCAGCGGCACGTTTGTTGTCCACTTTAACGATGATAAAATTATCTTTCGCTTTTAAAAGTTGGGTCATTTCAAAATTAAAGGGGGTAAATCCGCCAAAATGCGTCCCTAATTTTTTACCATTGAGGTATACGTCGGCTCTGTAATTGACAGCTCCAAAATGAATATAGTACCGTTTTGAGTTATCGTAGTTTTCTACATCAAACGACTTTTTATACCAAACCGTACCCTCGTAGTAAAATAAGTTTTCTTTTTGTGAATTCCAATCGCCGGGAACTACCATTGTGGGGGCTGCATCAAAATCATACTCTACCCTGTCGGTTTTATTCTTTGGTTTTTTATTTAAAAAATATGCACTCGAACCCGGATTTTCGGTACCATCATGTGGCTCCATTCTATAATTATAATACCCCGTTTCATAGACATCTACAAGGTAATGCCACCTGCCGTTTAACGACATACCATCGCGCAAATAACTGTTTTGAAGCAAGTCTTGAGCTAGTAAAGGTGTTGCTAATAGTATACTTAGTGCAATTGTTATGAATTTGGGTTGAGTCGTATTCATATTATTATCTACTTTTTGTTTCTTTTACTGCTAATACCTGAGCATCAGTGCTATTACGTCCAATTGGACCGTTGTCTCCTAAAAGATACATTTTTCTGTAATCCGTATCTGACTTTCGCTCAGCCACAATGAGGCGGGCGTTGGGATGGGCGTTTTCTATACGAGATGAAATGGCAAAATGAGCAGCTGCTCTACTGAGGTAAACTTTAGATCTTTTGAATGTCTTTCCACCATCTACACTATCCCACCGGCACACTTCACCCTCTTTATCTTCAGTTTCTTCAGCAATATAAAAGCGAATGTTCTCAGGAGATAATACTTCGATATCCCCGTTACCAATTGGCAATCCGGAAGTTGCTGAGTGCAGCCATTGCGTTCCATTCCATTTGTAATACTGCATCTGCTTTTTAGCACTTCGCCTCGACCCCTTTATCTCTTCACCTACAGTCATTCCAATATGCGGATTTCCCACTGAATCTATGTCCACAACGCCCTGAAACGTCCAATTTCCTTCTGTAGTGGCTACCAAGGTATTCGCTTCTGCCATTGTTCGTGTAAGCGGGATCTTGAGTGACTCGCCTTTCACATTTTTCCAACTTCCCGTTTTCGTATTAAAAACCATATAGTAGATGTTATAACGCTTGGGAATGTGTCCTGCCTCTGTACGCAATGGATTTGAATCTGAACATATATGGTAATCATATACCACCAAGAGCTCATCTCCATTTCCTTTACGAATCCAGGGGTACCATGAATCCACAGCAGGCATATCCGTCCTGCGTTGATGCTTCAAAAAAGATACTGGCTGGCCAAACGTGCGCCCATTGTCTGTAGATTTTTGATACACCCAATCGCTTCTGTGCGCACCATGGCGGTAAAAAAGAAATAGGTCTCCATTGTCCATTTTCACAAACTGGTTATAAGTGCCAAAAGGCGGGATATTGTTTAGGGTTTCCCAACTTGAAATATCTAAGGGATTTTTAGAAACCACATGCATATTTCTCCCATAATGGTGGTTTCCAAGGGGATTATCACCGTGTTTTGCCATACCCCCATGTCCGCCAAATGTGATGTGGATATAGTCGGCATCATCAATTAAAATAGAGGGTTTTCCGTGGTTATCAATGTGCTTCCGACGATTGGCTTCTTTTCCCATTTCACTAGTTCCGGCTTTGAAAGGTCCTTTCCATTCTCCAGTTTCGTGATGGTAAGAAGCCACATAAGGATCCTCTAAAGGCCCCTGATAGCACACATAAGTAACCCCCTTGTGATAGATTCCTGCCGGATGTTGCACAACAGCAACGGCATTTCCAAATCCATTATCGGCAAAATAATCTACCGTTTCCTTTTCGGTAGCCTTAGATGAGGTTGCAGTGGTCTTGCAGCCTAGTAACAACACACAAACAACACTTACCCAAATTAAGATTTTCATTCGCACTTATTTACTTTTTAGTCTACAAAAAGTTCATCGATAAATGCACCACTTTGACCATCTGTTTCAAGTCTGATATTGTTTGCTCCAGAACGAATTCGTATGATTGTTGGCACAAATTTCCACTCCTTTTCCCAACCGCCAGTTGGTTTAAACTCAAGTGTACGTATATACTCATCATTAACAAACAATTTCATTGGATGCAGTTGTCCCGCGTTATTGTGCATATACCTAAATCGAATACTGTAATCGCCTTCTTCTCCATCGTTTTCTTGGTAGAATGTAATCGCGCCTTCTTTTCCATCAAAACGCACGAATCCGGTTCCCTTGTAACGATGTGCGTCTTTACTGACAGTAGCAGCACCTTCTAAAACAGCATCTTCAGCAGCAATATTTATTCCACGTCCAATCCACATATCTTCTGAGTGCTCATCTCCCCAGAACAAGCCTTCATCTTTGCCAAAGGTTTCGTCCATTGTCAATACTGTTTTTCCATTGAGCTGCACTACGGCTTTTACCGTTGTGCCATCTACTATGGTAAAACTTCCTTGATAAGGCATTCCAAACTTCTCCGGATTTTTGCCGTTGGTTGTATACAACACCTTGGGTGTAGCTAGAGTTGTATCGCCAAAAAGGGGCACATGCTTAACGTCAATAGTAATGGTATTGGAAACATACAATGCTTTGTCTCCAAGGATTGATGCGGTAACTAAAGCAGCATTCGTGGCGTTTGGCAATTCTCGTAAAAACAGTCGTGTTTTGCCAAAAAACATACTTCTATAATCTGCTTTTGTTCTACTTGTTGGATCGATTGGATTTCCATTTTCCATGGATATTTTCTTGACATCACCATGCAAATGGTAATACACCCTGTTTTCAGCATACGGAGACAGATTTCCGTTCTCGTCTAAGCCCTCAGAAGACACCACATAGCTTGAAGCAAAGCCATCTTCTGCGTCTAGTTTCTCTACGGTAGTTTTTAAAGACGTTGGCTCTTTACTGGTGTTAAATGCTGTGCGTTTCACTTCTTTACCGTCGATGTAAGCAACGGCTTCCAGTCGCCCTTCTTGATAGGGTACCATCCACTCACATTGCATCTCATTCCAAACCGTTCCCGGGGTATCTTTACCAAGCGACTTGCCATTGAGAAACAACTCTACCTCATCAGCATTTGAATACACCCAAACCGGAACTACTGTTCCTTTGGGCATACGAGGATGTGTCCAATGCGGCAACATGTGTATCATGGGCTCTTTTGTCCATTGGCTTTTGTAGAAATAATACAAGTCTTTTTTGAAGCCTGCTACGTCGAGAGCACCCCCCATAAACAGGTTAAACGGAAGTCCTCCATGAACCAATCCGGCTTCGCCATAATAATCAAATCCTGTCCATCTGAAGTGACCGCTATGCCAAGGCGTATCGCGCATTACTTCCCAATACTTTCTGGCAGAAACTCGAACTGTAGCATTATCGTAAGACGAATTGAAGCGTTGTTTTCTATTCCTCCAATTTTTGGGATTGATACCTTCGTAAAAGAAAATTTCCTTCTCTGTTAAATTTGGAAGCTCATACGTCCCTGGAAGCTCGTTGTCACGCCACCATGTTTGTGTGCGGTAATAGCCCCGAGTTTGCCATGTATGCGGTGCTTCGGTTGAAATAAAAGGTTTTTCTAAGGTCTTATTTTCAATAAAAGACTTTGTTTCTGATCCTCCATTAACCCCTTGAATGTCCATATCCTCAGGATTTCCAGCACCAGAAGTAAACAATCGTGTAGGGTCTAGGTTTTTTCCAAACTTTACAAGTTCAGGAGCAATGTCGCTATGCGTTTCGTTCCCAAGACTCCACACAAAGATACTCGGGTGGTTTCTATCACGTGTGATCCATTCTGTTACATCACGCTGCCACCATGCGTCAAAGGCTTGTTTACCATAATCTTCAGGTGCTTTTTTGTGCCAACCGTCAAAAATTTCATCCATTACCAGTAGCCCAATTTCATCGCAGATATCATAAAACATGGGCGGTGTGGGATTGTGCGAGGGTCGTATGGCGTTAATTCCCATGCCTTTTAATAGCTGAAGTTTCCAGCGCAACATGGGTTTTGTCCAAGCACCACCAACAGGTCCGCCTTCCCAGTGTTCGCATACTCCTTTTAATTTCACATTTTCACCGTTCAACCAAAATCCGGTTTGGGTATCCCAAGCAACTGTT
>CAZSSZ010000033.1:0-10770 GCA_964609755.1 uncultured Flavobacteriaceae bacterium
GGAAATCCTTCTTGATGTGTGTGAATACGAAGATTTCTTCCCAAAACCTGCTCTGGAAGCATCAAATTGTGCGCTAGCAGTTTATCATCAACTGGGGATAAAAAATCGAATTCCACTTATTGCTTTTTGGTACGCTTTTTTGGTTTTTGTTTTTCCAACAGAGTCATGGCTTGAGTAAGTGTCATTTTACTCACATCAACATCTTTTGCGAGTTCAACTTTTTGCTTGCCTTTAATCAAACTGTGTCGTCCCCAACGCGCCTTTTCAATACGAACACCTTCTTCTTCCCAGTTTATTACCACACGCTCCGCCTCCTTTTTCTTTTTATCTTCAATTAGCGTAGCGATATCCTCTTCAGAAAGGGTATCAAAATCATATTTTTTTGAAACATTAATAAACCAACCATTCCATTTTATAAAAGGTCCAAAACGTCCCACTCCTTTGGTAACAGGAAGTTCCTCATAGGTTGCAATGGGTGCATCGGCAAGACGTTTTTCCTTGATAAACTCAATAGCCTCGTCTAAAGTAGTGGTTAATGGATTTTTTCCTTTTGGTAGTGAGATAAAAGATTTTCCGTGACGTACATATGGACCGTAACGTCCGTTATTTACCTCTACAGCTTCTGAGTCAAACTCACCCAAGTGCATGGGCAGTTTAAATAAATCTAAAGCTTCTTCAAAGGTAATTTTGGCTAACTGTTGGTCGGGATGAAGGCTTGCAAATAGGGGTTTTTCTTCGTCGTCAACTGTGCCAATTTGTGCCATAGCTCCAAATTTGCCAAGACGTACGCTAAGTTGTCTTCCTGTTGTTGGGTCTACCCCTAAGATGCGTTCTCCAATTTCGCGTTGTGCATTTTCACGAACATTTTCAATCACGGGATGAAAATCGCTGTAAAACGACTTCATCATGTTTTTCCAATCCTCTTTTCCAAGTGCAATGGAATCAAAATCTTGCTCAACCTTAGCCGTGAAATTATAGTCAACTATATTCGCAAAATTAGTTACCAAAAAGTCGTTTACAAGTCTGCCAACATCTGTAGGTACCAATTTTCCTTTTTCAGAACCCACACGTTCTGTTAGCGTTTTATTTGCTATATCACCACCCTTTAAAGTAAGCTGCACATAGGGCCTATCTACTCCCTCTAGCGTACCTTTTTCCACATATTTTCTATTTATAATTGTGGTAATGGTAGGCGCATATGTAGAGGGACGACCAATACCCAATTCCTCTAATCTTTTCACCAAAGATGCCTCAGTGTAGCGTGCCGGTGGACGACTAAAGCGTTCTGTAGCGGTAATCCCCTTTGAGGATAGCGCATCCCCATGACTCATTTTAGGTAACAAGCCTTCGGCAACTTCTTCTTCCTCATCTTTTCCTTCAAGATATACTTTCAGAAAGCCTTCAAAGGTTATTACCTCACCACGTGCTGTAAACAAAATATCGTGTTTGTCTGCGCTAATTTGCACAGTAGTACGCTCTAACTTGGCATCGCTCATCTGCGAAGCAATGGTACGTTTCCAAATTAATTCGTAAAGACGTTGTTCGTCACGGGCAGCATCAATTTGCACATTTGCCAAACGCGTTGGACGAATGGCTTCGTGTGCTTCTTGGGCGCTTTTGTTTTTGGTTTTATACGTGCGCGTTTTGGCGTATTCCTCGCCATAATATTCTCGAATCACTTCACTTGCCTCAGCAAGTGCTTGTTTAGAAAGATTAACACTATCGGTACGCATATAGGTGATATGCCCAGCCTCGTATAAACGTTGCGCATTTGACATGGTACGACTCACCGAAAAGCCTAATTTTCTTGAGGCTTCTTGTTGTAGCGTAGAAGTTGTAAAGGGTGCTGTTGGTGATTTTATTGCTGGCTTTTTCTCAACAGACGACACTGAAAAAAGCGCATCTATGTTTTGCTCCAAAAACGCTTGTGCTTGTGCTAATGTTTCAAAAGTAGTTGCGGTTGTCGCTTTAACCTTTTTACCTTCCTTAGTCGTAAAAATAGCCTGGATTTTGTAGATAGCCACAGGGGTAAAATCCTCTATTTCGCGTTCGCGCTCTACCAAAATACGCACAGAAACGGATTGCACCCGTCCGGCAGAAAGCCCACCTTTGACTTTGCGCCACAAAATTGGTGAAAGCTCATAGCCTACCAATCTGTCCAAAACCCTTCGTGCTTGTTGTGCGTCTACCAAATGTTGATTTATAGCGCGAGGGTGTGCTATGGCGTGCTGAATGGCATTTTTTGTAATCTCATGAAACACGATGCGTTTGGTGTTGGTTCTATCCAAATCTAACTGTTCAGCCAAATGCCAAGCAATAGCTTCTCCCTCACGGTCTTCATCACTCGCCAGCCATACAGTTTCAGCTTTTGTAGCCAAGGTTTTGAGTTCTTTAACAACTTTTTTCTTGTCTCCACTTACAATATAATTGGGACTAAAATCCCCTGACACATCCACCCCAAGATCTTTAGTAGGCAGATCCGCAATATGTCCATAGCTAGACACAACTTTAAACTTTTCTCCCAAAAACTTCTCTATAGTTTTGGCTTTTGCGGGTGACTCAACGATGACTAAATTCTCGGGCATTGACAAAATTTTCAGGACAAAAGTAGAAGAATTTATGGTTTGTGAAAGAGAGATAGTGTTTAATTTTTTTTTGACCCTCCCAAAAAACAACCCAAAAAACGGTACTTAGAATCCCTCTACATAACATGTATGAATTGTATTTTAAGTCTGTATATTTGACCAAATTTTAACAAAATATGGATTTATTTTCAGCACCATGGCCGTGGTATATTGGCGGTCCTGCAATTGCAGTAGTATTGTTTTTATTACTTTTCGCCGAAAAGAATTTCGGGATGTCATCTAACCTCCGCACACTGTGCGCTATGGCTGGTGCAGGTAAAAAAACTGCATTTTTCAATTATGAATGGAAAAACTACCGTTGGAATTTAGTGGTAGCACTTGGTGCAGCAACAGGTGGTTTTTTTGCTGCAAATTATATGTCAAGTGATGGTGTCGGGGCAATTCATCAAGATGTAGTGGTCCAACTTAACAGCATGGGCGTTGAAGGTGCAGGAGAAGATTTTATGCCCAATGCATTTTTTAGTAACGATGCATTATCCAACCCAAAAACACTAGCGCTACTTGCCTTAGGTGGTTTTTTAATCGGATTTGGAACCCGTTATGCTGGAGGATGTACCTCGGGACACGCCATTTCGGGACTTAGTAATTTACAATTACCTTCACTGATTGCCGTTATTGGATTTTTTATTGGCGGTCTTCTTATGAATCACTTTATTTTACCTTATTTATTATGAAAAGAGTAGCACTTTATTTTAGCATCGGAATCCTTTTTGGCATCACTATGATCAAATCTGAAGCCGCCTCATGGTTCCGTATTTATGAAATGTTTCAGTTTAAATCCTTTCACATGTACGGGATTATCGGGTCTGCAGTAACTTTAGGTGTACTCATTACACAGTCCATTAAACGCTTTAAACTACGTTCCTTTTTTGGGGAACCCATAGAAATTCCCTCAAAAGCAAAATTGGTTAAAGCACCCTTGTTTGGCGGAATTGTTTTTGGTTTAGGCTGGGCACTAACTGGTGCATGCCCGGGTCCTATTTATGTGCTTATTGGCGCAGGATATTTTCCGCTTTTGGTCGTATTGGCTTTTGCTATATTAGGCACCTATTGTTACGGGGTATTAAAACCCAAATTACCGCACTAAAAGCAAAAAGAGCGATTAACCACCTGCAATTATATTGATGCTTTTGGTTTTTAGCACATGCAAAAAAAAGAGGGCACCATATCAGTTAAAAACCTAAAACGTTAAGTTAAATTGTGTTGGTGTATTTTGTTTAAAGGTATAGACACCCGCTTTTCTTTGTTCTTGTAGCGGAATTAATTTTCCCAACACTTCAGGACTAATCTTTTGTAAATCACCTTTTTTAATAATTACAAAAGCTGGGGCTGGCAACCTTTGCAAATTTTCTAATGCATAGGTCGAAATAACTTTTATTTTACCTCTAGAGTAAAACTGACTAGAATAAGATTTTGAATGTAAAGCGTATAGTTGGGATGCATCCACATTGGGGTGAAGTACCAATTCTTTGTCTGTACTGTTGAAAATCAGCTGTTGAATGGGTTTAAAAAAGTAACTTCCAAGCATCAAAACAGGCAGCCCAACAGCAATGTAAAGTATCGTTTTTTTTCTTTTATAATTTGGCCAATGATGGGTAATCAAGAGGGCGATGGGAATCATCACAGGCAAAGTGTACGTATGAATTAAGCTTTTGGAAAACGTAAAGAAAAAAGGCGTCCACAAAATCCACAGCCAAAGGAAGCGTTGCCAAGGGTCGCATGAAATCTTTTTAAATCCTTTTTTTATTGAAGCCAACAACACAAAAGACCATGGCAAAGCACCTGCCAAAAGAAACACCCAAATAATTCCTAAAGGTTGTTGTTTTGGAAATCCATATTTGTCGCCAGACCAAGAAGAATCAATGAATCTTAAAAAGTGCTCTCCTACAACAAAATAGTCAATAAACCCTGGAGAGTTGATTTCCATTAGCAAGTACCAGGGCAGTGCAATTAAAAGACAAATTGTTATGCCCACAATCCAAGGTATTTGCACTAGTTTTTTAACATATTTTTTATGCCACATACACCAAATAAAAAGTGGAGGAATACTCAGTATACCCACTATTGGACCCTTTGCTAATAATCCCAAACCAATCCCAATAAAGAAAAGTAAACCGAAGACACGAGGCCTATCTACATGGATAAATTCCCAAAAGCTTAAAAGGGTGATCGCGATGGAAAATGAAAGCATCATATCGGTGGAAAGTACACCAGCGTGAAGAAAAAATTCAGGAAGCGTAAAGAGAATGATACCTGGGATAAATACATTTATTTTTTTCTGATGACCGTAATAAGAAAGTAGAAGGGCTATTAAGACCGCTACAATCCAATAGGGTAATCTCAAGGCAAATTCACTGTCACCAAAGAGGTTTACCGCTCCTGCAGAAAGCCAAGCGGACAATGGGGGTTTGGCCCAAAAAGGAACTCCGTAATCAATTTGCGGAACAATCCAATTGCCAGTTTCTGACATCAAACGGGCAATCTCGCCATAACGGGCTTCGGTTTTGTCTGTTAATGGAATCACGGCATTGAAAAACAATCGTATGCCTGCCAATAGCAAAAAAATAAGTCCGTAGGGCGTTTTTATATCCCTGATGATTTTTTCTCTCATACTCAACTGTGATATTTTTTAGAAATTTTAAACAAATCCCACCAGAGTTTAAAAAAATAAAGAGGACTAACTCTTGAATCGCTGGCGTCTATCCAAACTTTTAGTGGCACTTCCAAAAGATGATTATGAATCTGATCTCGTCCAAAAACCCCGATCATTCTATGGAATATTTCTACATCAAAAAGCCATTTTGAAATAAAGGGCTGATCGAAAACTTTTTCAGCAGTATGAATCTCAAAAATCTTACATCCACATTGGGAATCGTAAATGCTAAGTTTTAGTGTTTTAGAAATGGCTGATGCTACCAACCTACCCAGAATAAAACGATACCATTTTCTTTCAATTTGGTTGTCAAGTTTTAAAATTCTTGATCCAAAGGCCATCACTATTTTTTCATCCACACATAACGACAAACGAAGACACTCCTCCAATGATGTGGCTAAGTCGGCATCTAGATAAGCAACTTTTTGAAAACGAGACACTTTCAGAACTTTCGTAATTCCTTGTAAAACGGCATTGGCTTTACCTTGATTTTTAGGAAGATTAAGGGTTTCTATTTGACTGGGAAATTGATTTTTAAGGGCATTCAAAACTTCAACTGTATTGTCTTGAGAACCATCATTAACAAAAAAAATGGTGACTTTGGGGTTCAGGGGAAGAAAATGCTCAAATTGTGAGATAGGCAGTCTATTGGCTTCATTGTAGCAGGGTATAACTATTGCCAAATCTTGTTGCATGAGCACAAAACTAAATATAATTATTTACTATACTTTATAATAATATTAACCTTCACAAAAAATAAAGGTCTCCTTTTGGTTGAGTAAAACCGTATTTATATTCCATGTGCTTACACAAGTTGGGTTGGACTCAATCAATAAAAGCAATAACAACATGACATTTTGTCCTGATTTTTGTAATTTTGTACGCACTAAAAAAATTGCATAGATGCGTCATTCCAATCCGGTTGATAGTAAAAACCCCAACGCCTATAACGGTGAGGTGCTTGAGTTGAAAACTACAGCCACATCTTCGGGAAAGAAAATGTTCATTGAGTCTTATGGCTGTCAAATGAATTTTTCTGATAGCGAAATTGTAGCCTCAATCTTGGGTGATGCAGGCTATGAAACCACCTCCCAACTCAACGAGGCGGATCTCATTTTGGTAAACACCTGCTCTATTCGTGAAAAAGCCGAACAAACTGTTCGCAATCGACTCGAAGCCTTTCAAGGGATAAAAAAGACAAAACCAAATGTTAAAGTTGGAGTGCTTGGCTGTATGGCAGAACGGCTCAAAAGTGCGTTTTTGGAAGAAGAAAAAATCGTGGATTTAGTCGTTGGACCCGATGCCTATAAAGATCTTCCAAACCTTGTTGCCGAAGTGGAAGCCGGCAGAGACGCCATCAACGTTATCCTCTCTAAAGAGGAAACCTATGGCGATGTGCAACCTGTACGGCTACAATCTAACGGCGTTACCGCATTTGTGTCTATCACACGTGGTTGCGACAATATGTGTACGTTTTGCGTAGTACCATTTACCAGAGGACGTGAACGAAGCCGTGACCCCAAAAGTATTTTGGAGGAAATCGACACCCTTGCCCAATCAGGCTTTAAAGAAGTCACGCTATTAGGACAAAATGTGGACAGCTATTTGTGGTACGGAGGCGGTCCCAAAAAAGATTTTGCCAAAGCAAGTGAATTGCAACAAAAAACAGCGGTTCATTTTCATCAATTACTCGATTTGGTTGCTACAGCACACCCCGGAATTCGAATTCGTTTTTCTACCTCAAACCCACAAGACATGACACGTGCGGTGTTGCACATCATGGCAAAACATCCAAACATTTGCAACTACATCCACTTGCCTGTTCAATCGGGTAGCGATGCCGTGCTCAATGCCATGAACCGACAACACACCCGTCAAGAATACATGGAACTTATTGATGACATTCGCCAAATTATTCCCGACTGCGGTATTTCGCAAGATATGATAGCCGGATTTCCAAACGAAACCGAAGCAGACCATCAAGACACATTAAGTCTTATGGAATATGTGAAGTACGATTTCGGATTTATGTTTATGTACTCTGAGCGCCCTGGAACACCCGCTGCCAAGAAACTAGAAGACAATATTCCAGAGGAAGTTAAGAAAAGAAGGCTTCAAGAAATTGTTGCGCTTCAACAAGAACACGGACGGTACAGAAACGCGCAGTATGTAGGCAAAACCGTTGAGGTGCTTATTGAAAAAGCATCAAAAAAATCGGAAAAACACTGGAGTGGTCGTACCCAACAAAATACAGTTGTTGTTTTCCCAAAAGAACACTATACAGTGGGGGATTTTGTGAATGTGAAAATTGACTCCTGCACTTCGGCAACCTTACTCGGAACTGCCGTTGATTTTGGTCCAACGCAAAGCTATCATCATGGATAATGTTCAAAACATCAAACAACGGTTTGGTATCATTGGAAATGACGCACAACTCAATTTTGCAATAGGCAAAGCACTTCGTGTAGCGCCTACCGAAATTTCTGTTTTGGTTACGGGAGAGTCAGGAGTTGGGAAAGAGGTCTTTCCGCGTATCATTCACCAATTATCAAACCGCAAACACGGCAAATTCATAGCCGTAAACTGTGGTGCCATTCCTGAGGGCACAATTGACTCGGAACTTTTTGGACACGAAAAAGGCGCCTTTACTGGGGCAACCCAAACCCGAAGTGGATATTTTGAGGTCGCGCATGGAGGTACTATTTTTTTGGATGAAGTGGGCGAATTACCCCTTTCCACACAAGTACGCCTGTTGCGTGTTTTGGAAAACGGAGAGTTTTTAAAAGTAGGGTCTTCTAAAGTGCAAAAAACAGATGTGCGTGTAGTAGCTGCCACAAACGTTAAAATGATGGAGGCAATTCAAAAAGGCAAATTCAGAGAAGATTTGTACTACCGATTGAGCACCGTAGAAATCAATCTGCCGCCACTGCGGGCACGAAAAAACGACATCCATTTATTGTTTCGTAAGTTTGCTGCAGACTTTGCGCAAAAATACCGTATGCCGACGGTCCGCCTTGATGAAAAAGCACAAATGGTATTGGAGCAGCAACAATGGGCAGGTAATATCCGTCAACTTCGCAATATCGCCGAACAACTTTCTGTCTTGGAGCAAGAACGCAACATTACATCGGATATACTAAGACAATATTTACCAGCAGCAAAAGCCAATCTACCGGCAGTGATAGACGCAAAACAACAAGGTAGTGATTTTGCTTCAGAAAGAGAGATTTTATACAAGGTCTTGTTTGATATGAAAGCTGACCTCAATGACCTCAAAAAACTCACACATGAGCTCATGAATTCTTCTAATATGGATCAAACCAAAGTGCAACACGAAGGGTTGATTCAAAAGATTTATGGAGAACAAGATGAGCCTGAAGAACACCTCCAACTTCAGTCTGCAACTCCTGCCGTTGAGGAACATGAAACCTATGACGACAGGTTTGACTATGCTGAAGAAGTGGAAGAAGCCGAAACCCTATCGTTACTAGACAAGGAATTGGAGCTTATTGTTAAGGCATTGGAAAGGAATAAAGGTAGGAGAAAAGCCGCCGCAGCAGAACTTGGCATTTCGGAACGAACATTGTATCGAAAAATCAAGCAATTTGACTTAGATTTATAGCGTGAAAAAAGTTGTTTTCTTATTGTTTCTGGTGCTTACAAGCTGTAAGTATTATTCTTTTACGGGAGCTTCTATTCCCGAAGGTGCAGAAACGGTACAGGTGAACTTTTTTGTGAATAATGCCGCCAATGAAGTCGGTTCTGTTTTTGAGCCTGGATTAGACCGAGACTTTACGAATGCCGTACAAGAAATGTTGCTCAATCAAACCAATTTGGAGATCACCACTGTCAACGGACATTTAATTTACGAAGGTGAAATTACAGAGTACAGAGTAAGTCCCATGACGGCAACTGCGCAACAAACCGCAGCACAAAACCGCCTTACCATGGCAGTTAATGTGCGGTTTTTCAACACCCTAGACGATGAAGACGATTTTGAAAAACGCTTTAGTTTCTTCTATGATTTTGATGCGATAGTGCAACTTCAATCCATTCAAGCCGAAGCCCATGAGATACTATTTGAGCGCATTACTCAGGATATTTTTAATGAATCCTTAGCCAAATGGTAAGTCATCAGCGAACATACCTGACGAAACTTCGTGAAAAAGGGCAATCCGACCCTCAAAGCACCCTCGAACATTTGGATACTTTGGTGCAGCAATACCCCTATTTTCAGGCGTTGCATCACTTGGAGTGGAAAATTGCAAACGAAAATGCCTTGTTGGAAGAAACATCGTTACTTCAAACTTGTTCACTACACACTAAAAACAGGTTGCATCTAATTGCAAATCCTGCTACAACTGAAGATTTTATTTCATTTACTACCGAACAAAATTCAGCTAATGAGGTGCGCTCATTTGTAGAGTGGTTACATGAATTAAACGAAACCGTTCCTCAACAAAACGAAGAAAGTAGGCTTATTGATAAGTTTATTGCCAATGCGCCAAAAATTGTGGTTGACAAATCTGCAACAAAACACGAAGATTTAACCCGCAAACAGCAATTTGACGAACAGGCACTAATGACCGAAACATTAGCCGAGATTTACGTAAAGCAAGGGAAACTAAAAAAGGCGAAAAACGCCTACGAAATACTCACTTTGAAATATCCGGAAAAAAGTGGTTTCTTTGCTGACCAAATTCGAAAAATAACGAACGCACAAAACGAGAATTAACATGAGTACATTTTCCATTTTTCTAGGGCTAACAGTAATCGTTTGCTTCTTACTTATTTTGGTAGTAATGGTGCAAAATCCAAAAGGAGGCGGACTATCTTCATCGTTTGGCGGCAGCTCTCAACAACTTGGTGGGGTACAAAAAACAACCGATTTCTTAGACCGAAGCACATGGGTTTTGGCAACACTACTACTGGTTCTCATCTTAATTTCGAATTCTATGATAAGTCTTCCAACACAAGGTAGCGAATCTACACTTGTGGACGAAAATTCCATAGAGGAGGTAATCCCAGAAGCAATACCTGAAGAAATTCCTGAGCAACTTCCCGAAGTACCTGAAACTGACGGCGGAAACTAAATTCCGGATGTCATCCTGTCAGCATTTTTATCATCTAGCATATAAAATATGCCTTGGCACAATTGATGCTAAGTAATTTTTTAAAAAAATATATTTAACACATGAGTACGATCAATATCAAACCCTTGGCTGACCGTGTGGTAATTGAGCCACTAGCGGCAGAAACCACAACAGCATCGGGAATTATTATCCCCGACACAGCTAAAGAAAAACCACAAAAAGGAACTGTAGTTGCTACAGGACCCGGAACAAAAGACGATGCCATCACTGTTCAAGTGGGCGATACTGTTTTGTATGGTAAATATGCCGGTACTGAACTTAAACTCGACGGCGGAGATTACCTTATCATGCGCGAAAGCGATATTCTAGCAATTGTTTC